>CAZCJY010000005.1:1341-25843 GCA_964498975.1 uncultured Methylocystis sp. | reverse complement strand
GGTCCAGCCGCTCGCGCTGCTCCGCCAGCCGACGGCCAAGCTTGCCTAGATCCATCACCCATTGCTCGTCAGGCGTGCGCTCGCCGCGCAGCGTGACGCGCACCCTGAAAGAATGGCCGTGCAGATTGCGGTATTTGCCGCCCTCGAACGCTTCCGGGTCGTAAAGGGCGTGGGCCGCCTCGAAATAGAATTCGCGATAGACCTCGAAACTCGACAAGCTACTTCACCCCGATGACTTTGTGGGTTTGCAGCGACAGGCGCCAGCGCGGATGCGCCAGGCAGTAGTCGACCGCGGCCTTCGTATTGCGCGAAACGTCCGGCCCGTCCATGGGCTGGAGCAGAAAATGTCGGAAATCGAGGCCTTCATAGCGCGCCGGATCGTCGCCTTCCTGCGGATAGACCAGCTTCAACTCATCGCCGCAAGTCTGCGCCAGCGGCGCGCCCGCCTTGGGCGAGACGCAGATCCAGTCGACGCCCGGCGCGACCGGCAATGTGCCGTTGGTCTCGATGGCGATCTCGAAGCCTTGCGCATGGAGCGCCGCGACGAGCGCGGCGTCGATCTGGAGCATCGGCTCGCCGCCGGTCAGCACGGTGAGGCGGGCCTCGCGGCCGGCGCCCCAGAGCGCAGCGAGATGGGCGGCGAGCGCCGCCGCGTCGGCGAATTTTCCGCCGCCCTCTCCGGCAAAGCCGAGGAAATCAGTGTCGCAGAACCGGCAGGCCGCCTCGGCGCGATCCTCCTCGCGCCCGCTCCAGAGATTGCAGCCCGCGAAACGGCAGAAGACGGCGGCGCGGCCGGCGTTCACGCCCTCCCCCTGCAGCGTCTTGAAGGCTTCCTTGACGACATAGGCCATGGCGCGCCGCTCTAGCGCGGACGCCGCGCCGGGTCCAGCGAAAGCGGGCCCTTTAGCCCTTCTTGGGCAATTCCGAATCCTTGCCGTCGGGCTCGGCGGGGGGCTGCGGGCGCGTGTCAAGGCTGCGGATATAGGTGACGATGTCGTCGATCTCCTTGCGCGACAGATGCATGTTCGGCATCGGCGGATGCGGATCGACAAGGAAATTACTCAGCTGCTTCTTGTCAGTGCGGCGCTGGGCGATCTCGAAGAAGGAAGGCGCATCGGTGGATGCGGTGGTTTGATCGCTCGCCACCACATGGCAGCTCGCGCACCAGCGCTTGGCGATGACGGCGCCGCGCTTGCCGTCGCCGGCGGCTGTCGCGGATGTTGCGGAAGCGGCGCAGCCGCCGGCGAAAATCAATGCGGCGAGCGCGCGTCGAAGCTCCATGAAACTTTCCTTTGGCGAGAGGCGGCGATTCGCGCCGCATGAAAGCACAGGACCGACGCCGGGAGAATCCACGCTTCGTTTTAGCATTGCGGCAAGGCGTCGCGGACGGCAAATCATCGCTCGATTATTGAATTGCGACATTTGCGCCACAGTGAATGTGCTTTCAATGCAACACCATAAAAGTTTAGAGGCTCGCCGGCGCCATCCATCGCTAAAGCCCCTTTTCAGACACAAAAGCTGCGCTAAGGTTTTTGTGTCACAAGCTCATTCGAGATGCGGAGACGCCCGCCGAGGAAAAGCACCTTTCGGCGGAGGGTCCTGACTTTTCTTCGCTCAGAACGGCGGTGACGGCTGGCGTAATAGCCATGGGACGTCGGGCGTCTTCTGGGGTCGGAAAGTCGGATCGGTGATGGTTGAGTCTTCGCATAAACACTCCTTTTTCGCTGCTTCGCGGCGCGGCGGGCGCGTGGCTCTGCCGGCCTGTCTGCTAGCGTCGAGCGTCGCCATGCTGCTGACGGCTTTCGTGGCGCCGGCGCCAGCGCTCGACGCGCCGCGCGTCGACGCCAGGGTGGCGATGCAGCCGCTGCCGATGTTCAAGGATCCACGCGCCGCCCTGCGCGCGGGCCTTGAAAGCTATCATGCGGGCGACGCCGCGACCTCCGTCGCCGCGCTGCGCTACGCCGCCGAGGGCGGGGAGCCGCTGGCGCAATGGAAGCTTGGCCGGATGTACGCCGACGGCGACGGCGTCGCTCGCGACGACGCCAAGGCCTATGACTATTTCTCGCGCATCGTCGAGCATTTCGCTGACGACGAGCCAGATCCGCGCGAGCGCTCCATGGCGGCGAGCGCCTTCGTGGCGGTCGGCGTCTATCTGCGCGACGGCCTCCCCGGCGCCAAGATCGAGCCGGACCTCGGCCGCGCTTTCGAGCTCTTCCGCTATGCCGCGACTTATTTCGGCAACGCCGACGCGCAGTATAATCTCGCGTGCATGTATCTCGACGGCGTCGGGGTGAAGAAGAACCTGCGCCAGAGCGTCAATTGGCTGGAGCTCGCGGCCCGCAAGGGCCATCCCCAGGCCCAGGCGGTGCTCGGCCGGCTGATGTTCAGCGGGGAGGCCGGCGGCGAGCCGCAGCGCCCGCGCGGATTGATGTATCTTACCCTGGCGCGCGACGCCGCCGCCGGCGCCGCCGGCGACCAGTGGATCGTCGATCTTTACGCCAAGGCGCTGAGCGCGGCGAGCGAGGCCGACCGCAAGGCCGCCGTCGCCATGCTCGAAGGCTATCTGCGCGAGCGGAACTGACGCCGGGTCAGGCCGCGCGCCCCGCCGCGCCTCTGAATCTCACCGGAATGTTCAGAACGCGCGCGCCATCTTGGCGCGGCGGCGGGAAGCGGCCGGCGCGAATGTTCACCTGGATAGAGGGCAGCAGGAGCTTTGGCGCCATCAGCTCCTTGTCGCGCTTCTCGCGCAGCGCGACGAATTCGTCTTCGCTCACGCCGTCGCGGATCTGCACATTATTGGCGCGCTCCTCCGCGACCGTCGTCTCCCACAGATAAACGTCGCGTCCCGGCGCCTTGTAATCGTGGCACATGAAGAGCCGCGTCTGCGGCGGCAGCGCCAGGAGACGGCGGATCGAACGGTAGAGCGCGCGGGCGTCGCCGCCCGGAAAATCGGCCCGAGCCGTCCCATAGTCCGGCATGAACAGCGTGTCGCCGACGAAGACGGCGTCGCCGATCTTGTAGGACACGTCGGCCGGCGTGTGGCCAGGGGTGTAAATCGCTTCGCCTTCGAGTTCGCCGATGTTGAAACGCTCGCCGTCCTTGAAGAGATGATCGAAGCAGCCGCCGTCGGTCTTGAGGTCGTCGGCCGCGAAGACCGGCTTGAACAGGCGCTGGACCTTGTCGATATGCTCGCCGATGCCGATCTTCGCCCCCGTCGCGGCCTTGACGACCGGCGCCGCGGAAAGATGGTCGGCGTGCGCATGAGTCTCTAGCACCCAGTCGACCTTGAGCCCTTCCTGCGCCGCGACGGCGAGAATCGCGTCGATTGAACGCGAATCGGCGACGCCCCCCGCCGGATCGTAATCGAGCACGGGATCGATGATCGCCGCCAGCTTCGTCGCCGGATCGCTGACAAGATAAGTGATCGTATTGGTGGGCTCGTCGAAGAACGCCCGGATGGACGGCGCCTGCGGCATGCATCTCTCCTTCATTCGCATCATCGGAGCATTGCTTCCGATTTCGCGCTTGCTTCGCCACATATATGCGATATAGCTAAATAAGCAAGCGATAATGTATGATCTGCGCGGGGAGGCGAAACATGCTGACCGTCCTGCCGAGCGAGGCCGTCCTCGGCCTGATCTCCGGGGGCCTCGTCGGCTTCACGCTCGGCCTTGTGGGCGGCGGCGGCTCGGTGCTGGCCGTCCCGTTGCTCGTCTATTTCGTCGGCGTGCCCAATCCGCATGTCGCGATCGGCTCGAGCGCGGCGGCGGTCGCCGTCAATGCGCTGATGAGCCTCGCCAATCATGCGCGGGCCGGCACGATCAAATGGCGTTGCGCCTCCGTCTTCGCGCTTTTTGGCGTCGCCGGCGCCTTCGCCGGCTCGACCCTGGGCAAGATCGTCGACGGCGAGAAGCTGTTGGCGTTCTTCGGCCTGCTGATGATCGCCGTCTCCGTCCTGATGCTGCGCAGCCGGGGCGCGGAGGGTTTCGCCGCCGTGCGCCTCAATCGCGAAAATTTGCCGCGCCTCGTCGCGGGCGGACTGACAACGGGCGCACTTTCGGGGTTCTTCGGAATCGGCGGCGGCTTTCTCGTCGTGCCGGGGCTGATGCTCGCCTCCGACATGCCGATCATCTACGCCATCGGTTCGTCGCTGGTCGCGGTCAGCGCCTTCGCGGTGACGACCGCCGCCAATTACGCCTATTCGGACCTTGTCGACTGGGAGCTTGCCGGAACGCTGGTCATCGGCGGCGCAATCGGCGGTCTTATCGGCGCGGCGGCGGCGCGACGACTTTCAACCATGCGCGGCGCGCTCAGCGTCGTCTTCGCGGCGGTCATCTTCGCGGTCGCGCTATATGTGCTTTGGCGCAGCGTCGGCGCGCTCGGCCTCTTGGCTCAGGCCGCGGCAAGATCGGCGTAGATCGCCACATGATCGGAAGGCTTGTCGCCGGCGCGCATCGCCTTGACGATCTCCACCCGCGACAGCCGATCTGCGGCGCGCGGCGAAAGCAGCAGATGGTCGATGCGCAGGCCCTTGTTCTTTTGCCACGCCCCGGCCTGATAATCCCAGAATGTGTAAAGGCCCGCATCGTCCGTCGTCGCCCGCAGCGCGTCGGCGTAACCAAGATTGAGCAGGCGCTGGAAAGCGGCGCGCGTCTTCGGCAGAAATAATGCGTCGCCCGCCCAGGCCGCCGGCTCATAGACGTCGCGCGGCGCTGGAATGACATTGTAATCGCCGGCGAGGACGGTCGTTTCTTCAAGCTGCAACAACGCCTGCGCGTGCTGTGCCAGCGCCTCCATGAAGGCGAGCTTGTAGGGATATTTCGGCGTGTCGGGCGGGTTGCCGTTAGGCGCATAAATGGAGGCGACGCGCATGACGCCGCCGGCGCCGTCGGAGACGAGCGCCTCGATGTAGCGCGACTGCGCCTCGCCGTCGAAGCCGGGCAGGCCGAGCGTCACCTCTTGCAGCGGCGATTTGGAAAGGATGGCGACGCCGTTAAAGGTCTTCTGGCCGTGAATCGCGACATTATAGCCGGCGTCCTCGATTTCGAGGCGCGGAAAGGCGTGGTCCTCGCATTTCGTCTCCTGCAGGCAGAGCGCGTCCGGCGCCGCCTCGCGCAAAAAGGCGAGCAGCGGCGCGAGGCGCTGCCGGATCGAATTGACGTTCCAGGTCGCGATGCGCAATTGCGGCTCCAAGGGAGAGCCGCGCGCTCGCTAATCGAGCCGATACGCGGCGTGACAGGCGTTGCAGGCTTGCACGACTTGCGACAATTCCGCAAGCGCGGGACGCATGTCGCCGCCTGGGCCGATCTTGCCGGCTTCTTGCGCGAATTTGCTCGCCTGTTCATGCATCGTCATCCCGAGCGCGCGCATCTCGTCCGGCATGTGATGCGCCATCATCGCCGGCATGTCGCCGAGTTCGCCGGTCTTGGCGTTCGGCTTACAGGCGGCCGCGCCCGGAGAAGCGGCGCCGAGCCGCGCATCGGCGATCTTGGCGGCCGCCGCGCCGTCGCCTTTCCCAAGCGCGGCGAGTATTTCCGCCAGCGCCTGCGCGTGGCCGCGCATATTGGCGAGCATATGCGCGCGCATCGGCGAAGGAAGGTCGACCTCCTTCCGCGCGTCCGTCATCTTCGGCGACATTTTCATATGCTCGCTATGATCGTCGTCGTGATCGCCAGCAAGCGCGGCGGCGGCGAAAAGCGAAAGCCCGCAGGCGGCGGCGAATAGGATTTTGCTGCGCATGATGTTCCCCTCTCTTTTCCCTTGTCGAGACTAACGCGCCGCGCGCTGTTTTGTGCGACGCCAAATCGTCACGGCGAATCTTCATGGCTTGACGCCCGTCGGCAAATTGAGAACCTGTCCCCGCCGCACTTTCTTCAAATTGAACGCTGGATTGGCGGCGGCGATGTCGCGCCATCGGCCTTCCCGGCCATAAAGCTTCTTGGCGATCGCGCGTAAAGAGTCGCCGCGCTGGACCGTGTATGTTTGGGGCGCGGCCGGCGCTTCCGGCGCGATTTGCTGAGAGGCCGGCGGCTCGGTGCGCTGCGCAGATGGAGACGGCGCCGGCGCGGCGTCGACGACCTCGAATTCGCCGCGCATCATCCCCATCCAACAGCTCCAGGGAATGACGCCTGTCTCCTGCGGCGTGAATTCGATCGTCTGTAGCCCTGGCTTGAGATCGAATTCGAGCTTGAGCGATGGGACGATGATGCGGTTGTTGCAGGTCGTGATCTCGGTCGCCTTGATCGCCCATTTGACCGGAACGCCGCGTTGAAGTGTGAAGCGGTTAGGCTTGTAGCCGAAACGGTTCGCCTCCATCTCGATCGTCTGGATCTTCGGGGCGGCGGGCTCCTGTTGCAAAGGCGTCGCAAGTTCGACGATCGCGGGACGCCGCAGCCTTGCCGTCAGCGCGCCGAGATCGGCGCCGGAGCCGGTGAGGATCAATCCGCGATTGATCATCACCGCGCCAAGCGCCACGACGATCACGCCCGAGGCTATAAGCAGGCGATGCGTCACGGCGCCCGAGAGAATCGAGGTGAGCGCGCCGAAGGCGAGCATGACCGGCAGCGTGCCGAGGCCAAAGACGAAGAGCGTTTTCGCGCCTTCGATCGGACTGCCGGTTCCCGCCGCCATGACATACATGGCCTGCAGCGGGCCGCAGGCGATCATCAAGCCATTGAGCAGGCCGATGACGAATGGCTGATGGCGCCCGCCCGCCTCGCGGCTCACCCATTTTTGCAGCGGCGCGGGCAAGCCGAGCCGGAAACGGCGCAAGGGCGCGAAGAGGCCCAGCATATTGAGCCCGAAGATGATGAGAAAGGCGCCGGCCGCGACGCCGGCGAGTCCGCGCAGCATTGGCGTGAAGGCGATAAAGGCGCCGAGCCAGCCGAAGGCGGCGCCGATCGCGGTATAGGACAGCGTCTTGCCGGCGCCATAGCTAAGATGCGAGACGAGCGACGAGCGTCCGGCGCTAGCGTCGGCCGCAGCGTAGCTGACGACGAAGCCGCCGCACATGCCAACGCAATGAAAGCCGGTGAGAAGCCCCAAGAGAAAGAGGAGGCCCAGACTCATATGCTGGGCGATATCGGGCTCGCCCTCGGCGCTGATCCAGCGCGTATCGAAAAGAATCAGCGCGGCGAGCCCGGCGAGAGCGGCGACGATGATCGCAAATTTAACAAGCGGAGAACGGCGACGCTTCGCCTCCTCCGTCATGACGACGCGATAGCCGTTCTGCTCGACGCTGTCGCGGATCGCGCCGAAGCTTGTCGCGTCGGCGTCATAGTCGACGATGACGGTCTCGGTCGGATAGCTCGCCGCGACGCGATGCACGCCGGCAAGCTTTCTGACCGCCGCCTCGATGACATGCTCGCAGCCATGGCAATGCATGCCGCGAGCGTGAAAGGTGATCGCCGTTTCGTTCATGAAGAAACGCCTCGCCGCCGGGCGTCTATAATTGGCCGACGCGCATCGGCGTCGGCCGTATTGCATAAATCCGCCTTGCGCGCCGTGGCCTTTGCGTGAAGCAGATTATTTGCCGAGCGTGTTCATGCCCAGCAGCTTATAGGCGGGGCAGAAGTTGATGAAGGCCGTCGCCAACAGGACGAGCCCGACGAGCCCCCAGAGCGTCTGTGGACCAATGAAGACGAGGCTCAGCAATGCGAGCCCGGCGACGATGCGGATGATCCGATCTGTTTTTCCGACATTGGCTTCCATGACATCTCCCTTCGCGAAACTTTTGGCGCGGACAGCGTTTCGCCGTCCAACGGCGCAGCGCTAGATTAGCGCCCGACCAGGTCGCGCTCAGCGACTAAGTCGCTCCCGCGCCGCGGCCCTTCGTCGCGCTATTTCTCCTTGTCGTCCTCATCAAGCTCCAGCCACATGGCGTTGAGAATGGCGAAGGCGCAAGCGAGCCCCAGTCCCAATATCCATGAAAAATACCACATTCGACAGCCTCTCTGCTCAATAGTAGTAGTCGTCGCCGCGACGGATCGCAGCTTCGGTCACGGGCCCGCGCAGCACGTAATAGACCCAGCTCGTATAGGCGAGAACGATCGGCAAGAAGATGACGACCGCCACAAGCATGAGCGAGAGAGTCGTCTTGCTCGACGACGCGTCCCACACCGTCAGGCTTTGGCTGGGATGAGACGAAGAGGGCAGCAGGAACGGAAACATGCTGAAGCCCGCCATCGTCACAACGCCCGCGACCGAAAGGCTGCTGGCCAGCAACGCCAGTCTTCCTGCTCCAAACGCGAGCGCCAGCGCCGCAATAAGCGCCCCCGCGTAGGCCGCGCCGGGCGACGCCGTCATCCAGGGATAAGCGCGGTAATTGTCGAACCAGGCGCCGGCCTCGCGCGTCACCGTCTTCACCAGCGGATTTGAAGGCCCGGCGTGATCGATGGCGCCGGCGATCCGATAGCCTTCGACGCCGAGCATCGTCCATAGGCCCGCTGCGGAAATCAGCAGGACCAGCAGGATCGCGGCGAGCGCGCCAAAACGACGGGCGCGCCCCGCGACGTCTCCCTCGGTCTTCACGCAGAGCCACGCCGCGCCCTGCATGGCGAGCATGAGGACGCTCACCACGCCGCAAAGCAGGGCGAAAGGATTGAGAAGGCCGAGAAGGCCGCCCTCGTAAGTCGCCCGCATCGTCTGATCGAAATGGAAGGGAACGCCTTGCAAAAGATTGCCAAAGGCGACGCCGAAGATCAGCGCCGGAACCAGGCCCGAGACGAAGAACAGCCAATCCCAGCCCTCGCGCCAGCCGCGCGCCTCCGACTTGCCGCGGAAAGTGAGCGCCACCGGCCGCAGGATGAAGCCGACCAAGACGAGCAGCATCGCAAGATAAAAGCCCGAAAAGGATACGGCGTAGAGCGGCGGCCAGGCGGCGAAGACGGCGCCGCCGCCCAGAATGAACCAGACCTGATTGCCTTCCCACACCGGACCGATCGTATTGAGCAGCACGCGCCGCTGCGCGTCATTGCGCGCAACGAGAGGATGCAGCAAGGCGACGCCGAGATCGAAGCCGTCGAGAATCGCGAAGCCGACAAGCAGAACGCCGAGCAGCGCCCACCAGATGAGGCGAAGGGTCATATAGTCGAACATGGCGTCGCCCCTTCCTTAAGATGTTTGCGCGGGCGCCGGCAGGACGGGCGCGCCCGGCGGCGGCTCAGCCTCCGACTGCGGGCCGATGCGCACATATTTGACGATGAGCGCGACATCGACGATGGCGAGCGCGCTATAGAACAGCACGAAGGCCGCAAGGCTCGCCGCGACATTCGACGCTGGAATGTTGGACACGCCAAGGAACGTCGGCATGACGCCATCGATGATCCACGGCTGGCGGCCATATTCGGCGACGATCCAGCCGAGTTCGGCGGCGACCCACGGCAATGGCAGGCTCCACATCGTCAACCGCAGGAACCAGGGCTTGCCGCAGCGACGCCGGCTCGAAAGATAGAAGGCGACGGCGAAGAGCGCGATGAAATAGAAGCCGAGCGCCACCATGATGCGGAACGACCAGAACAGCACCGGCACGTCGGGAATCGTCGAGAGCGCCGCATCGTGAATTTGCGCGTCGGTCGCGCTTTCGATGTCCGGACGGATGCGCTTCAAGAGCAGCGAATAGCCGGCATCGCGCATCGAGGATTCGAGTTCGGCGGGAACGGCGGCGTTCGGGCGGCCGCCCTCCCTGGCGAGCCATTGGTAGCCCGCCATGCCGTTGCGAATGCGCGCCTCGGCGCGCGCGACGAGCGGCTTGACGCCTTCAACCGGCTTGTCCAGCGAACGCGTCGCGATCAGACCCAGCGCATAGGGAATTCTGATCTCATCTTTCGTCGTCTCGCTCGCGAGATCGGGAATGCCGAAAAGCGTGAAGGAGGCGGGCGGCGGCTCGGTCTCCCACATCGCCTCGATTGCGGCGATTTTCATCTTCTGGTTCTCGCCCGCCGTATAGCCGCTTTCGTCGCCGAGCACGACGACGGAAAGCGCGGAGGCGAGGCCGAAGCTCGCGGCGACCGTCAAGGAGCGGCGCGCGATGTCGACATGACGGCGGCCCAGGATGTAATAGGTGCTGATCGACATGACGAACATCGCGCCCGTGACATAGCCGGCGCTGACCGTATGCACGAATTTCGATTGCGCGACGGGATTGAACAGGACCTCGGTGAATGAGGTGAGCTCCATGCGCATCGTCTGCGGATTGAACGCCGCGCCGACAGGGTTTTGCATCCAGGCGTTGGCGACGAGAATCCATAGCGCCGAGAAATTGGAGCCCAGCGCGACGAGCCAGGTGACGACGAGATGCTGCACCTTGGTCAACCGCTTCCAGCCGAAGAAAAACAGGCCGACGAAGGTCGCTTCGAGGAAGAAGGCCATCAGGCCTTCGATGGCGAGCGGCGCGCCGAAAATGTCGCCCACGTAATGCGAGTAATAGGCCCAGTTGGCGCCGAATTGAAACTCCATGGTGACGCCCGTCGCGACGCCCATGGCGAAATTGATGCCAAACAGCGTTCCCCAGAATTGCGTCGCCTCGCGCCACACGACGCGGCCCGTCATCACATAGACGCTCTCCATGATCGCAAGGAGGAGCGCGAGGCCAAGCGTCAGCGGCACGAAGAGGAAGTGATAAAGCGCGGTCAGCGCGAACTGCAGGCGCGAAAGCGTGACGACGTCGAGGTCGAACATATGCAGCTCCGAATGAATGTCAGCGTGTGGCGGAAGGAGACGACAGCATATGCGTCATCTCCTCCGGCGTAACCTTGATGCGATGCGCGGGACCAAAAAACAGAGCGTAAAGCGCGATAAGCGCTATCAGCTTGAAGATCAGCGCCACGCCGATCTCACGCGCGAGCGGCCGCATCCGCATGGCCTCTCCTTTTTCGTTGCAGTCGCGCCCCTTACGATAGGACGCGTCGCAGCCTTTCGATGCCGAGCAGCTTCATGATGTAACGCTCGTAAACCGGTTCGCTTTGTCCCTTGCGGACCTTACGCAGGAAATATTTCTCGTAGGCGGCTTTGGCGAGATGCACCCAGCGGCCCTCGCTCGACCAATTGACATTGCGCGGCGGAATCTGCGGCTTGGCGACGAAGGCGACGCCCTTGTCGCCGAAATCCGCCAAGCAAACCGCGTTCCAGGTCCCCTCTTCCTTCGCCTCGCGTCCGGCGATCAGCGAGACGATGTTATGCGCCGTCGCCGTCACCATCGACTCGATCATATAGCCTGTCTTTGGCGTTCCCGTCGGCACCGGAGTGGCCTCGACCGGCGGAATGGCGACGCAGACGCCGACGCCGAACACATTCGGATATTTCGGATTGCGTTGATTCTTGTCGATGATGACGAAGCCGCGCGGATTGACGAGGCCCTCGACCCCCATCAATGCGTCAATGCCCTTGAAGGCCGGCATCACCATGGCGAATTTGAACGGAAGCTCATGCTCCTTCTTCACCTGGCCGTTGTCGTCGAGCTCGGCGCATTTCAGCAGGCCCGGTTCGATCGCCGTCGTTTTGGCGTTCGTGATCCATTTGATGTCGCGGTCGCGGAAGCCCGACTCCAACATTCCCTTCGTGTCGCCGACGCCGCCGAGGCCGAGATGGCCGACATAGGGCTCAGACGTGACATAGGTCATCGGCACCTTGTGGCGAATGCCGCGCCGACGCAGATCGGTCGAAAGAATCATCGCGAATTCGTAAGCCGGGCCAAAGCAGGAAACGCCCGGCGCGGCGCCGATGATGATCGGACCGGGGTCCTTGCAAAATTCCTCGTAAGCCTTTGACGCGATCTCGGCGTGTTGCAGCGTGCAGATCGAATGCGTATGGCCGCCATGGGGTCCAAGCCCCGGCACTTCCTCGAAGGCGAGCTTAGGCCCGGTGGCGATGACGAGATAGTCGTAGGCGACGCTCTCGCCGTTCGCCAATTCGAGGCGATTTTCTTGCGGCAGAACGCGCTTGGCGCCAACGGGAATGAAGTCGATGTTCTTTTTCTTGAACACCGGCGCGAGCGGCACTTTCAACTCTTCCGGCTTGCGCCATTGCACGGCGAGCCATGGATTTGACGGCGTGAACTGAAAATTCTCGAGTTCGGAGACGACGGTGACCTTATGTTCTTTTTTGAGGCCCTCGCGCACTTCGATCGCGGCTGCGACGCCGCCGATGCCTGCTCCCAAGACGACGATATGCGCCATTTGTTCCCTCCAACGCTTCGCGCGCTCAATTGTCGTGCTGACTGTTACGCCAAGCTTGTCGACGACATGCGCGCTTGTCGCGCGCATGTCCGCGACTTAGTCACGCTCTGCATGACAAAGAGATCGCAAGGCGGCGAGATTGACGATCTCGGCGCCGCCCCGCGACAATTTCACCCACCCCGAACGCTCGAAAGCTTTCAGCGTGCGCCCGACGACTTCGCGCGCCGTGCCGAGATCGGCGGCGAGCGCCTGTTGCGTGACCGTGATTCTGTTGCCGGCGTCGCACAGGGCAAGAAGACGTTCTGCGAGGCGAACATTGATGCGTGTGCAGACGATCTCTTCGATGCGCGACATCAATGTGGCGATGCGTTTGCCATAGCCATCGAAAACCAGCGTCCGAAAACCTTGGGAGGCGTTCATCAGCGCGCTGAAGCGGTCAGCCGGCACGACATAGGCGGTCACATCCGTCTCCGCGACGCCTTCGGCGGCGTAAGCTTCATCCGACAGCAGCGAGGCGGTGGTCAGGATGCAGGTCTCATCGGCGCCCACGCGGTAGAGGACGATCTCGCGGCCGGACTCTGTCACCCGCTGCACGCGCACCGAGCCAGAAACGATCAGCGGAAACTGCGCGCATTGGTCGCCGGGTCGGAACAGCACGGCGCCGCGCGGTATTTGCTTGCGCGCGGCGAAATCGCGCAGCATGGCCTTCGTGGCGGCGTCGAGGCGGCGCAGAGAAGGCGCGTCGTCAATCCAGTCCAAAGCCATCTTCCGTCTTTCGTCGATACGCTCTGAGCGGCCCGTCCCGATTGCGCGCGGCGCCATTTCGCGGCTGTGGAGAATTCACCGAAGTCTAGAACGCCGCGCCGGGTCTGACGCCCAAACGCCTCAATGTGATCGCCAATGGGCAAAAGCCCGTGAAGGCCGCCTGAAACAGATTGACCCCGACAAAAGCGGCGAGCAAAAGCCACCAGGGGCCGAAGAATTGCGCCAAGGCCAAGCTGAGGAGCACCATGGCGCCTGCGAAAGCCATGACGATGCGGTCGATGCTCATGATGCGGGCTCCTTCGCTTTCACGCGTGCGCGCGGCTTCGCCGCCTTGCCGCATTGCTGCGCGCAAAACATCTCGTACAGCAAGCCGATGACCCGCGAGACATTTCCGTCCGCCAGCGAATAATAGATCGTTTGCGACGCGCGGCGCGTCTTCACGAGCTTGTCTTCGCGCAGTCGCGCGAGATGCTGCGACAGCGACGACTGGCTGAGGCCGATCGCCTCCTGCAGCTTCGTGACCGAGAGTTCGCCCTTGTGCAATTCGCACAGCACCATCAGCCGATGGCGATTGGCGAGCGCCTTGAGAAAGCTTTCGGCTTCGGCGGCCTTGGGCGCGAGGTCGAGTGGATTTACATGCATGAACGCTAAATTATGAATATCGAATATAAATGTCAAGAAACATTGAGCCGAGGCGGCGAAGAACGATTTGTCGCATTCATGGGAAGCGGCGCGAACCGTATATTACGAAAAGCGAATTTAATGGGATCGCAAGGAATCAGGGCGATCTACAGCAAGGAGAGGAAAGATGCCGAAATCTCGCGCGCCGATGCGCACGCGCCGTTCTTTGCTCTTGATGCTGGGCGCGGCGGCGGCCGGGCTCGGCGCAACGACGACGGCGCAGGCGAAATCGAGCAAGGCGGCGACCGCCTATCGCAGCGCGCCGAACGGACGCCAGAGCTGCGCCAACTGCTCCTATTTCGATCCGCCGTCGGGCTGCGGCGTGGTGAGCGGCCCGGTCAGCGCGCGCGGCTGGTGCAATCTTTGGGGGTGAGCGCAGCATGAAGGTTTGGCGGCGGCGCGTCGGAGTCGTATAAATTCATACTTGCTAATTTACATTTTTCGCATATAAAGAAGCCCGACGCATGAGGAGCCAAATGGGCCGCTTTCATTTCGCGCCGATCGCCGTCGTCGCAGCAACGATGATGCTCAATTTCGCCGCGACGGCCGGCGAGGCGACGATCCGCGTCGCGCCGGTCGAAGACCTCAAGGCCGTCGTCGCCTCGGTCGAACCCGCCCATCAGCTTGTCGCGCGCGCCCGCATCGGCGGCACGGTCACCGCGCTCAAGATCAAGGAAGGCGACGTCGTCGCCGCAGGCGCGGAGATCGCATCCGTCGCCGACCAGAAGCTCTTTCTGCAGATGCAGGCGCTCGATCAGCGCATCCGCTCGCAGCAGGCGCAGCGCGACAAGGCCCAGACCGATTTCGAGCGCGCGCAGGAGCTCCTGCGGCGCGGCGTCTCGACCAAGGTCATGTTCGATCAGGCGAAGACCGCGCTCGATGTGGCCGAGCGCAATCTCGCGGCCCTGCGTTCGGACCGCAGCGTGATCGAACAGCAGGCGGCGGAAGGTTCGGTGCGCGCGCCGGGACCGGGACGCATCCTCACCATTCCGGTTTCCGTCGGCCGCGTCGTGATGCCGGGCGAAACCATCGCAACGCTGGCCGAGGACATTTACATCCTTCGCCTGCAATTGCCGGAACGCCACGCGCGCTTCATGCGCGCCGGCGACAAGGTCGAGATCGGCGCGCGCGGCCCCCATGAGGATATGGGCGGCGCGCGCAAACAGGGAAAGGTGCGCATCGTCTATCCCGAGATTCAGGGCGGCCGCGTCATCGCCGACGTCGACGTCGAGGGACTTGGGGATTATTTCGTCGGCGAGCGCGCGCGCGTTTACGTCACGACCGGGAATCGCGACACGATCATTGCGCCAAAGGCCGCCGTCTATCGGCGCGCTGGCGTCGATTTCGTCCGCCTCGCTTCCGGCGAGGAGGTCGTCGTGCAGATCGGAGAAGCGCATGGCGACGGCGTCGAGATCCTCTCCGGCCTGCATGACGGCGACGTGGTTTCCACGCCATGACCGAAGGGTTTCGCCCTGGGATTTCCGGAACGCTGACGCGCGTCTTCATCAATTCGCCGCTGACGCCGCTGCTGTTGCTCGCCTCGATCCTCGTGGGCCTCATCGCACTGCGGTCGCTCCCGCGCGAGGAGGAGCCGCAAATCTCCGTTCCGATGGTCGATATTCTGGTTTCGGCCAATGGCTATAAGGCGGAAGACGCGATCGAACTCATCACGCGGCCACTGGAAGACATCATCAAGGGCGTCAATGGGGTCGAGCACGTCTATTCGCAGACACGCGACGACAATGTGATGGTGACGGCGCGTTTCTTCGTCGGGACGCCGCAGGACAACGCCGTGCTGCGCGTTCACGACAAAATACGCGCCAATATCGGCGGCCTGCCGAAGGGCATCCCCGAACCGCTGATCGTCGGACGGGGCATCGACGATGTCGCGATCGTCGTTTTGACGCTTTCGGCCAAACCCGAGCGCGCGAAGGATTGGACCGACAACGGGCTTTACCAAGTCGCCGAAGAATTGCAGCACGAGCTGACCAAGGTCGAGGATGTGGGCCTAAGCTATATCGTCGGCGGCCGCCCCAATCAGATCCGCGTCGAACCAGACCCTGAGCGCCTGTCGCAATATGGCGTCACGCTCAGTCAGCTGATCGACAAGCTGACCAACGCCAACCGGTCCATTCTTGTCGGAGCCTTCCGCGAGGGCAGTCGCTCCATTCCTGTCGTCGCCGGACAGACTCTGCAGGGCGTTCCAGATATAGGACTGCTGCTCATCACCACGCGCGACGGGCGGCCGGTCTATGTGAAGGATGTCGCCGACGTGCGCGTCGGAGCGGCCGAGCCGGAGCGACTCAGCTGGACGATGACGCGCAACGCCACGGGCGGGCTCGACAAACGCGCGGCGGTCAGCATCGCCATCGCCAAGCGCAAGGGCGCCAACGCCGTGATCGTCGCCGATGACGTCATGCGCCGGCTTGAAGCCGTCAAGGGCCGTATCGTCCCTGAGGACATCGAGATCGCCGTCACGCGCGACTATGGCGAGACGGCGACGGAAAAAGCCAATGAGCTTCTTTTCCATCTCGCCCTCGCCACCGTCTCCATCGTCGCGCTCATCGTCGTCATGGTCGGCTGGCGCGAGGGCGTCGTCGTGTTCGTCATCATTCCGACGACGATTCTTCTGACGCTCTTCGCCTCCTGGCTGATGGGCTATACGATCAATCGCGTCAGCCTTTTCGCGCTCATCTTCTCGATCGGCATTCTCGTCGATGACGCCATCGTCGTCGTCGAAAACATCGTGCGTCATTGGCATATGCGCGGTGCGCGCAGCCTGATCGATACGGCCGTCGAGGCGGTTGCGGAAGTCGGCAATCCGACCATCGTCGCGACGCTCACGATCATCGCGGCGCTCCTGCCGATGATGTTCGTCTCCGGACTGATGGGGCCTTACATGAGCCCCATTCCGGCGAACGCCTCGCTGGCGATGGTCTTCTCCTTCTTCGTCGCCATGACGATCACGCCTTGGCTGTTGTTGAAGATCGCGGGCAAACGTTTCGAACAGGAAAAAGGCGACGGAAGCGATCACGCGCATGAGCGCGGCGCGATGGGCGATTTCTATGCGCGCGTCGCAACGCCGCTGCTTCAGGGCCGTCAGCGTTCGAAGCGCTTTCTGATCGGCGTTGGCGTCGCCACGCTTCTCTCCATGGCGCTCTTCGTGACGAAAAGCGTGCGGGTGAAGCTCTTGCCCTTCGACAACAAGTCGGAGATCGCCGTCGTCGTCGATCTGCCGCGCGTCGCGTCATTGGAAGAGACGGACCGTGTGCTGACGGCGGCAGCCGAGCGCCTGAAGGACATTCCCGAACTCACCTCCGTGCAGTCCTATGCGGGAACGGCGGCGCCCTTCAACTTCAACGGGCTCGTGCGTCACTACTATATGCGCGCGGCCCCGGAGATGGGCGATCTCGCCGTCAATCTCTTGCCGAAAGACGAACGCCGCCGCGCCAGTCACGCCATCGCGCTCGACATTCGCAAGAGGCTCGAAGGATTGCCCGCGCCCGCCCATACGGCGATTAAAGTCGTCGAGGTGCCGCCCGGTCCGCCCGTGCTCTCGACGCTGCTCGCCGAAGTCTATGGCCCCGACGCTCAGGCGCGCCGGGACCTCGCGACAAAGCTGCGCCAGGCCTTCGACGCGGTCGATTTCGTCGTCGATACGGATGACAGTTTCGGCCAGCGCGCCGAGCGTCTGCGTTTCGAGATCGATCAGGAGATGCTTGAATATCACGGCGTCGAGGAGCGCGCCGTCTATGACACGATCGGGGCGCTGGTCGGCGGCGTGAAGATCGGCTTTTCGCAGAAGGGCGGCGGCGCCAAGCCGATCGACATTTCCGTCGCGCTGCCGCGCTCGGCGATGACGCCGAGCGAACGCATCCTGTCGACGCCCTTGCCCGCCGGCGGCACGGTGCGGCAAGGCGCCAATGTCGAACTCGGCGACGTCGTAAAAGCGAAGCGCGAACTCGGCTCCTACCCGATCTTCCGCCACAACGGCCGTTTCGCCGAGATGGTGAGCGCCGAAGTCGCGGGACGATTCGAGGCGCCGATCTACGGCATGTTCGCGGTCGAAGACGAGATCAAGAAGATAGACTGGGGCGCGTCCGGCGCGCCGACGATCAAATATCACGGCCAGCCGCTCGACGATTCGCGGCCGACTCTTCTATGGGACGGCGAGTGGGAGGTCACATACGTGACCTTCCGCGACATGGGCGCGGCCTTCATGGTCGCGCTGCTCGGCATTTATCTCCTCGTCGTCGCGCAATTTAAGTCGTTCAAACTGCCGCTCGTCATTCTGGCGCCGGTGCCGCTGATGCTCGTCGGCATCGTCATCGGCCATCTCCTGTTCAACGCCGCCTTCACGGCCACGTCGATGATCGGCTTCATCGCGCTCGCCGGCATCGTCGTGCGCAATTCGATCCTACTCGTCGACTTCATCCGTCATCTGCGCGCAAGCGGCATGTCGCTGCGCGCCGCGCTGATCGAGGCCGGCGCCGTGCGCTTCAAGCCGATCTTTCTCACCGCCGCGGCGGCGATCATCGGCGCGGCCTTCATCCTCACCGATCCGATCTTCCAGGGTCTCGCGATCTCGCTCGTCTTCGGTCTTGCCTCGTCGACGGCGCTGACCCTGCTTGTCATCCCCGCGATCTATGTCGTTCTGCGCGACGACGAAGCGCCATCGCAAACCCAGAGGCCTGCATGATCGACGATTGGTCTGAACTGACGAAACGCCTGTCCACCGACATTCGTGAGTTGCGCATTGGCGCGCCAGATCTGATGAAAGCCTTCTCGGCGATGGCGACGTCGGCCGGCGCGCAGGGCGCGCTCGACGCCAAGACCAAGGAATTGATCGCGCTTGCGATCAGCGTCGCCATTCGCTGCGACGATTGCATCGCCTTTCACGCCAAGGCCGCCGCGCAGCGCGGGGCGACGCGCGAGGAGGTGATGGAGACGCTCGCGATGAGCGTTTACTTGGGCGCCGGCCCGTCGGTGATGTATGCGAGCCACGCGCTTGCCGCCTTCTCCCAATTCGACGCCGCCAAAACTCCCCGAGAAGAAAGGAAGCAATAATGTCTCTCGCCAGTATTTTGTCGAAACTTGGCGGCGGCGAGCCGCCGAGCATCGAACATGAGGATTTCGTCCGCGTCGTGAAGGACGGCTCTTGCGCCATCGTCGACGTGCGCGAGCCGCATGAATACGCCGCGGGGCATGTGCCAGGCGCGCGCAACTTGCCACTATCGCAATTCGATCCAGCCAAGCTGCCGGCAAGCATGCCCGTGGTCATCATCTGCCAGGCGGGCGGACGCTCGGCGAAGGCGCTGACGCAGGCGATCCGCGCCGGCTGCAAGGATGTTCGCCACTATGCGCCGGGCACCGGCGGCTGGCGCGCGCGCGGCGGTCAAATCTCCATGTAAGGAGAAAAACGCCCTCACCCGAGGAGCGCGCGAAGCGCGCATCTCGAAGGGGGAGGGCGGATCGCTAACCGGGTCATCCTTCGAGATGCAGCCTTCGGTTGCTTCTCAGGATGAGGTCGGTCGAAGCGTTACGCCTCTCGGCCAGCCGCTGTCGCCATCAGCGTTAGGCGCGGCGTTTCACCCCGCGCGACCCGCGGCGCTTGCCTGCGGCACTTCATCGAGTCGTCCGGTCTTCACGTCATAGACATAGCCATAAATCGGAATATAGGCCGGAACCAGCGGATGCTCACGAATGCGCCGCACGTCTTGAAGGACGCTTTCTGCCTGTGTCTTGATCGTGAGCCATTTGATGAAATGTCCCGCGGAGCAGCCGCCGGAAGGCTCTGGCTCGACGACCTTCGCGCCGCCGCCGGGAGTCGTAAAGGTCGCCGTTTGTTGCGGATTGGACCAGTTCTTGCCGTCGAATGACGCAGTCGACAAACTGCCGTCCAAGAGTTCAGCCATGACTTCGTCGCAGAACAACTCCATGCCGCAATTGGTGTGATGGATGACGAACCACTCCAGCGTGCCGAGAAGCTTATGGGAGATGACAAGAGAGCGAATCGCGTCGTCCGAGGCGCGGCCGCCAGCGTTGCGAATGACATGCGCGTCGCCTTCCGACAGGCCGGCGTATTTCGCCGGATCGAGCCGCGCGTCCATGCAGGTGAGGATGGCGAAGCGCCGCGCAGGCGGCAGCGCCAGATCGCCCTTCTTTCCAAAATTCGCGACATAGGCGGCGTTGGCCGCCGTTACTTCGTTGACGATTTGGCTTGCCATATCGTTCTCCCTCGTTGCGCATTGGCGATTGAAGTTTCTTCTTTGACCTTCCTCGACATTGTAGCGCTTCAAATTTCTTTTCAAGCAAACAAGGCGCTTCATCTTCGTGACATAGTCGCTTGACCTGCAAGGATGTAATTTTTTTTGAGGCCGAACGCTGATACTGTATAACGTTCGCTCTGACGCTTTCGCCGCATGAGGAGATGGTTGCAACGAATGTCCGAACTCGCCGATTTTTTTCCTGGATTCGCTTCGCATTGGATCGATACGCCAGCCGGAAAAATCTTCGCCCGCGTTCATGGAGAAGGTCCGCCGGTTGTCCTGCTGCATGGCTTCGGCCAGACGCATGTCGCCTGGCGCCGCATCGCGCCGGCGCTCGCCAAACGCTTCACGGTGGTTGCGATGGATTTGCGCGGCTATGGCTGGTCGACGGTTCCAGTGAGCGAGAAGGGCGAACATTACGCCAAGCGCGACATGGCGGGCGATGTCGTCGCCTCAATGGAGTCGCTTGGACAAATTCGCTTCGCGCTTGTCGGGCATGATAGAGGCGCGCGCGTCGGCTTGCGTCTCGCGCTCGATCACCCGGGGCGTCTGACGAAGCTCGCGCTGGTCGACATCGCGCCGATCGACGATGATTTTGGCTCCGGGGATCTCCAGCGAATCGGACGCGCGCGCTTTCTCGCCGCCGAAGCGCCAAAGCCCGAAGAGTTGATCGGGCTCGACCCGACAGGCTTTCTCGACGATGCGCTCAAGAGTTCGACGAAAGGCAATTCGCTCGATGTTTTCGACAAGGATATGCTCAGCGCCTATCGTCAGGCATTCAACGATCCGGCGCGCATACATGCATTCTGCGAGGACTTCCGCGCCGGCGCGACCATCGACCGCGAGCAACTTCTGGCCGACAAGGCCGCCGGCAAGAAGCTCATCGTTCCGACGCTCATCATCGCAAGCGAAAAGACTTTTCCCGCGAGCGGACCATCGCTGATCGCCGCATGGCGGGAATGGGGGGACGACATCGTCGAGGCGCGCATCGACGCCGGCCTCTATCCGATGGACGAAGCGCCCGCGGAGATGCTTGCCGCGCTCGAGGCATTTCTATGACCCTCTATCGCGGCAAAAGCGTCGCGCTCGCGCTCGGGGGCGGCGGCGCGCGCGGCCTCGCTCACATCAGCGTGCTGGAGGCGTTGGATGAACTCGGCGTGCGGCCGGTGGCCATCGCCGGCGCCTCGATCGGCGCGATTATCGGCGCCGCTTATGCCGCCGGCTTTTCGGGCGCGGAACTGCGCGCTCACACGCAAGGCATTTTGAAAAACCGCATTGGCCTCGCGCGCAAGCTGCTGCATGCCCGGGCGCGCGGGCGCAAGCGGTTGCTTTCCCGCGTCGCCCATCCACTCTTGATCGACGGCGAACGTTTTCTCGAAGCCTTTTGGCCGGCCGGCATGCCGGAGCGCTTCGAAGATTTGCGCATTCCGCTGCAGGTCGTCGCCACCGATTTCCGCCGCCGCGCTGAGATTGTGTTCGCGACCGGGCTTTTGCGGCCGGCCGTCGCCGGCTCGATGGCGATCCCCGGCGTCGTGCGCGCGGCGGCGAGCAATCATGGCTATTTCGTCGACGGCGGCCTCGTCAATCCGCTGCCATACGATCATCTCTGGGGTCTCGCCGACATCGTCGTCGCCGTCGACGTGTCGGGCAATTTCGGCGTCGAGACCGGCAAGGGGCCGCCTTCAGCCTTTGAAACCATGATCGTCGCGAGCCAGATCATGATGAACGCCATCAGTTCGCGCATGATCGCGGAAAAGCCGCCGGACGTGCTGATCCGCCCGGAAGTGCACCAATATCTTGCGCTCGATCTCTCCAAGACGTCGCGCATTTTCGCCGCCGGCGACGCCTGCCGCGATCTATTGCGCAATGGCCTTGCTCAGGCGGCGTTGCGATTGGAGGCTCATCGCCGCGCCTGAAAGAAGTCGCGCAAAAGCTGCGCCGCTTCGCTCTCGCGAATGCCGCCATAGACTTCCGGCGCGTGATGGCAGGTCGGCTGCGCGAAGAAGCGCGGGCCATGCTCCACCGCGCCGCCCTTGGGATCGCTCGCCGCGAAATAGAGCCGCCTGACGCGGGCGAAGGAGATGGCGGCGGCGCACATGGCGCAGGGCTCAAGCGTCACATAGAGGTCGCAGTCGACGAGCCGCTCCGATCCGATGACGGCGCAGGCTTCTCGTATAACGAGCATTTCGGCGTGGGCGGTCGGATTCTTATCGCGCAGCGTTCGGTTGCCGGCCGCCGCGATCACGACGCCGTCGCGCGCGAGCGCGGCGCCCACCGGCACTTCACCGGCCGCGGCGGCGGCGAGCGCCTGCTCGAAAGCGGCGGCGAAAGGATCGTTGAGACTCATTTGCGGACCTCGCGCAATCGCGCTTCTAAGCGCGCGTCCCGCCTGCTATCAGAAAGCATGACCGAAAAGAACCGCAATACCCGCGCCGGCTCCGCCGGCGGCGACCGGCCCTTGCGACGCCGCGCCAAGGAGACGTCCACGCCGCCCGCCGCAGCGCGCAAGGACGCGAGGCCAGCGAAGCCCCGCTTCGACAAACCTCGCTTCGACAAGCCCGCCCGGCCGCGCGCCGAAAGCGAACGCGCAGCCAAGCGCCCTGTCGAGAAGCGCGTCGCCGCGCCCGAGCCCGCGGCGCGCGACAAGGCTTTTGAAGGCGACCGCATCGCCAAGGTTATGGCCCGCGCTGGCGTCTGCTCGCGCCGCGACGCGGAGAGCTGGATCGCGCAGGGACGCGTCGCCCTCAACGGCCGCGTGCTGACGAGCCCGGCCGTCAATGTGCGCGAGACGGATCAAATCCTGATCGACGGCGCGCCGATGCAGGCGCGCGAGCGCACGCGGCTGTTTCTCTTCCACAAGCCCGCCGGCTATGTCACCAGCGCGCGCGACGAAGAAGGCCGCGCCACGGTGTTTTCCTATCTAGAAAGCCGCCATTCTGATCTGCCGCGCGTCGTTAGCGTCGGGCGGCTCGACATCAACACGGAAGGACTGTTGCTGCTCACCAATGACGGCGGTCTTGCGCGCACGCTCGAATTGCCGGCGACGGGCTGGACGCGCCGCTATCGCGTGCGCGTTCACGGACCTATCGACCAGGCGCGGCTCGACGCCTTGCGCGAAGGCGTCACGGTGGAGGGCGTCGTCTATGCGCCGATCGACGCGCGCTTGGAGCGCGTGCAGGGCGCCAACGCCTGGTTCGCAATGAGCCTGACTGAAGGCAAGAACCGCGAGATCAAGCGCGTGATGACGCATCTGGGCCTTGATGTGACGCGTCTCATTCGCGTCTCTTACGGGCCGTTCCAGCTCGGCGATATCGAGGAAGGCGCGGTCGAGGAAGTGCGGCTCAAGACGCTGCGCGAGCAATTGGGAAAGGCGCTCGCCGAGCTCGCCGGCGTCGATTTCGCCGCGCCGCTGCGCGAAACGTCGCCCACGGAAACGCAGGAGATGCGCGAACGCGCCGAGAAGCGCCCGCGCAAACATGTCTCGACGCTGCGCAAACAGAGCGACGAGCGGCGCGAGGCCGGCCCGCGCGCGCGCATCACGCGCGCCGCCGTCGCCGACCGCAAAGGCCGCGCCGTGGCGGTGGAGCGCGTGACGCCGACGCGACGGCGCGACGAGGCTGCGCCCGCTTCGCGCAACGCCCGCCGTTTCGAGGCGATGCGCGCCGATGGCGCGCCACAACAGCCTGCGGCGCGATCAGAGCGGTCGACGCGCGAAAGAAAGCCGCGCGAGGAGCGTTTCGCGCGCGACGAGGGTCGTCGCCGCGACGAGCGGCCTGCGTCCGAACATCGCCGTCCGCCGCGTTTCGACGAACAGCGCGGCGACCGCCCGGCGCGCGCGCAGCGAGAGCGAGGGACCGAGAGGCGCGACGAACGTCCGCGCGACACGCAGAGATTCGAGAAGCGACCAGACGACCGCGCGAGCGGCCATGGAAAATATCGCGCGACCAGTCGCGACGGCGCGCGTTTCAATAAACGCCCCCCGCGTCGCGACGGCGACGAGCCGCAGCGGTCGCCGCGCGACGCGAGCGCGACGCGCCAGGAGCGGCCACGGAAATTCGACAAGCCCCGGACCGGCGGCGAATCTTCGGCAGGCGACCGCGCGCCCGCCACGCGCAAATTCGATCAGCCCCGCTCGGGCGGAGACGCGCGTTCCCCGCGAAGCGCCGGACCGTATAAGGGTTCCCACAAAGGGCCGCGTAGCGGACCAGGCAAAGGTCCCGCTGGGGGCCGAGGCAGTCCGCGCAAGGGACCGCCAAAGGGGCCTCATAAGCCGCGCGGTCCGCGCTAGACCATGCGCATCGTCGGCGGCGCCTTGCGCGGACGCGCGCTTTCCGCGCCGCATTCGCAATCCATCCGGCCGACTTCCGAGCGTCTGCGCGAATCCGTTTTCGACATTTTGGCGCATCGCTTCGACGATCCCGTCGCGGGCGCCAATGTCATCGATCTCTTCGCCGGCGCCGGCGCGCTGGGATTCGAGGCGCTCTCGCGCGGCGCCGCGCGCGCCCTTTTCGTCGACGACGGCGTCGAAGCCCGCGCCCTCCTGCGCGCCAATATCGAGACGCTCGGGCTTGGCGGCGTGACGCGAATCTTCCGGCGCGACGCGACCAAGCTCGG
>CAZCJY010000005.1:0-1241 GCA_964498975.1 uncultured Methylocystis sp. | reverse complement strand
CGCTCGGGCTTGGCGGCGTGACGCGAATCTTCCGGCGCGACGCGACCAAGCTCGGCGACGCGCCGCCGGGCGAGAAATTTTCGCTCGCCTTTCTCGATCCGCCCTATGGCAAGGGGCTCGCGCCGCCGGCGCTGCGCGCGCTGATCGAAGGCGGCTGGCTTGCCCCGGACGCAATCGTCGTCATCGAGGAAAGCGCCAAGGCGCAAGTCGATCTGCCGCCGTCCCTGACGTGCGAGGACGAACGCCGTTATGGCGACACGCAATTCATTTTCGCTCGACATGCGAGCTGATTTCCAACACCGTCATTGCGAGCCGAAGGCGAAGCAATCCAGAGCTACGCGAGGCATTTTTGGATTGCTTCGCTGCGCTCGCAATGACGGCGGCTCACACTTTCGACTTCAATTCATAAAGCGCCGCGAGCGCGTCACGCGGAGAAAGCTGGTCTGGATCGATCTGCGCAAGCGCAGCGCGCAACGCGTCCTTCGTTGGCGGCGCCTCGACGATGCGCGCGAAAAGCGGTAGATCGTCGATCAGCGTTTCCACCGGCGCGCGGCGGTCCGCCGCCTCGAGTTCCGCGAGAATGGCGTGCGCGCGCGCGACGACGCTCGCCGGCAGGCCAGCAAGCTGCGCGACATGCACGCCGTAGGAACGATCGGCCGCGCCTTTAATCACTTCATGCAGAAACACGACGTCGCCAGCGTGATCCGTCACCTTCATGGTTAGGTTGACGAGGCGCGGCAAGCGTTTCGCAAGTTGCGTTAATTCATGGAAATGCGTCGCGAAGATCGCGCGCGAACAATTGACTTCATGCAGATGTTCGATCGTCGCCCAGGCGATGGAGAGACCATCGAAAGTCGCCGTGCCGCGGCCAATCTCATCGAGAATGACGAGCGAGCGCGGCGTCGCGCAATTCAAGATCGCCGCCGTTTCGACCATCTCGACCATGAAAGTGGAGCGTCCGCGCGCAAGATCGTCCGAGGCGCCGACGCGCGAAAACAGGCGATCGACGACGCCAACGCGCGCGCTTTGCGCGGGCACGTAAGAGCCCGCCTGCGCCAGCAGTGCGATCAGCGCGTTCTGGCGCAGATAGGTGGATTTGCCCGCCATATTCGGGCCCGTCACGACGGCAATGCGTCCCCCATCGAGATCGCAGTCATTGGCGGCGAAGGCCTTGCCCTGCGCTTCAAGCGACGCTTCGACGACGGGATGACGTCCGCCGATTATCTCGAAATCGAGCGAGG
>CAZCJY010000004.1:15148-27923 GCA_964498975.1 uncultured Methylocystis sp. | reverse complement strand
GCCGGTTTAGCTCAGCTGGTAGAGCAACTGATTTGTAATCAGTAGGTCGCGGGTTCGAATCCTGCAACCGGCACCAATAGAAACAATATCTTACGAACACGCGCCGATCCTTTGATGGATCAAAACGAGTTTCTAGGGGCAAATTATGGGGCAAATATTCGCAGTACGAGCGATTTTCCGCTGACAGCGACGGTCCGCTGACGATCCGAGCGGTTCAAGGCGAGACGACTCCGAAGGCATGTAGGGCCCAGATCATCCCGCGCGCCATGTCGAAACGCAAAGCATCTTGTCGGACGTGCGATGCTCGCTTAAACTTAACAGCCCCCCAACTGCAACGCACCATGTGCTCCATGTCTTCCAAGATCGAGCGCAAATTTCGGAACGAGGCCCAATTATGCGGCTGGTGATCTTTCCTGGGGCCGGCAGTCCTTTGAATTTGAAGTACTCGTCAGTATACGATCTGTTGACAAGATTGGCGTTGCGAAATGGGTATGATGGCGTCGATGGACCATTAGTCTGGCCTGGTCAAGCCGCTGGTGACGGCGAAGTGCTGTCGCTCCCGAGTGCGGTCAATGTAGCCGCCACATTCTGCGCCAAACTCGAATCTTCGACGCAAAGTTATGATATCCTGGGCCGATCGTTCGGTTGCGTCGTAGCCCTAAAACTCGCGGTCGAGAAGGAATTAAAGAATCTGCGCAAGCTCATACTTTGGGGGCCGCCGCAATTCTGGCTCCAGTGGGAGATGTGTGAACTCGACTCGGCGAGAACGGTGCGAAGCTGCGCTGAAAAAGGCACATCCATTGACGGCACGTTTTTCCCATCCTTCGTTCCAGTAGAGTACCTAATTTCCCGAATAGCTCACGACGTAATCCTCGCTACCGGTGAAAGAGATCGATTCTGCTCACATGATTATTTGGCGCATCTCAGCGCTATAAGGACCGCTTATCGCAACCCAGACCTGCCAGGAACGATTGAGGTGACGAACCCCGTCCAGGGTGCGGAGCATGAGATTACCGAAGCGGCCTCGGAAAAAACGATTCGTGATTATGAGAATGCGCTCTTCCGATCATGACAGGGACGCAGCATCGAAACAAAAATTATCAGTCGTCAATGTCCAACGTAAAGGCGGCCCAGTCGTGCTTGCTGCGCCTGAGTTCTTCTTGGAACTCAGCCGCGGTTTTCGCGCACTCTGACGCGAAGTTCGCCCAAGTAGCGGCTACAGCGGCCGATTGGCGTCCTGTAAAGCTGATATCTGTGCCCGACCCCGGCTCAATGATACCTTGGTTGACAGAGAGACAGACAAGCGAGCAATTCCGTCCAGCCTTCACGAAGTGTTCCGAACCGCTCGGAATGTAAACGCAGATGCCTTTTCGTAAGGGGGTGCGCTTCCCGGCGACGCTAATGACGCCGCTCCCGCTGATGCAAATCAGCAAGGACGACGTTCGTTCGTGAATATGGGCAGGCAGTTTGCCGTTGGGTTCGAGGTGGAGCAGATCGCTCCAAACGTCTTTGATGGGGTGACGCGGATTGACCATCTGGACGCGGCCGCCCGGAAAGCTTATGAAGGGCGGCCTTCGCGCGCGTTCACTATTTCTTTTCTCTTGTTTCATTCGCGTCAACCGTTGGTCTCCACGCGATCCCACGGAATGAACCGGTGCTGCAAGTAGGACAGTATGCCATTCATTCCCATGCCCGCCACCCCAATCAGGATGATGTATGCCCACATCTCGTCAAGGCGATAGCCGAGCTGAGCCACGTAGAGACGGTAGCCAATTCCATCGAGCGTCCCATAAAGCATTTCAGCAACGAGCACGACAATCATCGCAACCGACGCTGCAATACGAATTCCGACCGCAATTGACGGCAAACTTTGCGGTAAGGTGAGATGCAGAAATCTCTGCAGGGGGGTCGCCCCAATCCATTCAAAAGTTTCATATCGTTCCTGCACCCCGAATAGCGCGCCGTCAGCGGCGGCGACGAAAACAATCAAAAATGTCGAGACTGCAGCCATCATGATCTTTCCAAAATTCTCGATCCCAAAAAGCAGCGCAAACACTGGAAACAGCGCGATTTGTGGGATCGAACGCAGAAAATCTATGCCGACTCGCAGTCCGTCGAAAAAACGCCCCAGCAATCCCGCTGACAGCCCGAGTGGAACACCGGCCGCAATGCCTATGATCAAGCCAATGCCTATCCGCGAAAGGGTGACACCTATGTCGGCCAGACCGGACTGGCTCCCAGGTGACAGAGCCGCCAGCAGCGCGGTTGCGACGGCGCTCGGCTTTGGAAGGAGCAATCGCGCCCACGGTGCCGTCGGAGTCCAAAACTCGATGACAATCGCAATAATTGCGAACAATACGAGGCCGCTTGCCAGTCGAGTGAGAAGTCCCTTCCTCATGCGCAATACCTTACTTTTCTGCTTTCTGCCACAAAAAAGGGACATATTTTGAAATTGACCCTACAATACGGGAAGCAACTTGGATGATGTCTTCCCCCGTCGGCCGTTCCACGATTGATACACCAGCTATGTCGCTAAGTTTACTAAATATACTTGATGGCTTACCAACTACTATCACTCGCGAGCAATAAAGCCTGCCATTTTCATCCCGTGACATGAAACGTTGCCAAAACAAACCAAGCTCAAACGGAACATTGTGACGAATGTTAGGTTTATCAGGCAGCAATACGATTGCATAATCGACAGAATGTGCCTGCTCTATTAAGTTACCAAGTATCGTATTACCACCTTTTGACAGTGCGACGCTAACGCCTGGAGTGCATTTACAATTTAGGCTATTTATGCTTGCGAGACGTTCGATATCTTTCGCCAAAGTTTCGGCAAGCTGCTTATCATGAGTGTAGTGGGCTATAAAAATTCGCGTTGCATCCGCAGATGCTCGTGCGTGACTGTATGCGACAGCGTGCTGCCTGATGTGGTTACTATAAACTGAGACAAGCTTGCTTATTTGTTTATGAACATGGCTACTATGATCCGTGCTTCTCTCGACAAGAATTTGAACTGGAAGATATATATCTTTTCTTTGTTGAACTACGTCGGTCGCATATCGGGTATCGTAAAGACCGATCGCAAGTATTTTCCTAACGCTCTCATTTTCATGCCCACGGACTATGTCGATTGGCTGCCGATCAGGATGCGACGGAACAACCGAGCGCTTAAATTTTAGGTATAGAACAGTTAATGGAAGCTCTGCAGCGGTACGAAATACATGAATATTTAGATTCGAAAGCGTATCGTGAACCTCGGTGAGACGCGCCATCACGGCGGTTTCGAAATCTCTTGAAGCCTCTTCTAATTCTCGTGGCAGCCTTCTGTCATTAATAGCGTAATCCTGCTCCATAAAGCTCCGCATTTGGTGGGAGGCATTCCGATAAGATTCCACAATCACGGCTGGGGAGCAAGTTGCAAAGGTAAATTGGCCATTCGGAGCCAAGCTAGAATCTATTTTCTGAAGTATTCCATTGGAACCCGCATTGGTCAGCGAGAACCGAAAGTGTTTTTTTGTTTCATGCCCTTCGCTTATGTACACCTTGTAATCACCCTCGCAGCTAAGGCCGATGTGAAAGTTAATAAGGAAAGCGCTTTCTATGACATCATCGCCAGGATGAAGTTGGTTAAGAAAGGCACCTGAAACGAAATAGTATAATTGACCGAGAGACTCTGCGTAGAATGCGCGCTCACCGACGGCGAGCCCCCACGCTTTAAAACAATCCACTTGATTTCCTGTCTCGCTTGTGTCTGGCGTCGCGCTCATGAATATATGGCCCTTACCAGTTGATTAATCATGGATTCGACAGACGGCTCTGCAAGGAATGTCGTCATGTCGGGACGTCCGCCTTTGTCCAGCGGCGCGTCAACCACTATGCGTGCAGGGCTTCCGGCCAACGCTACGCAACGATCGGAGAGGAAAGCAGCAAGATGGACGTCATGCAACACGGCGATCACGGCCCATTTCCTTGCGTGCGCCACCTCCCGTAAGCGGATCGCCAAATCGAGCTGGACGCTCTTGTCCAACGCCGCCATGGGCTCGTCGAGAAAAAGTAGCTGGCGTCCGAGCAGTAAGGCTCGTGCAAGCGCGACAATCTGCCGCTGTCCGCCGCTGAGTTGGTCAGGTCGCCGATCCAGTGGCAGCCGATCGTCCAGACCGAAAACGCGTAACTCGGCCTCCAAATCAATCGTTGAGTTTTCGCGACTCGACAAGCAAATGCTTGGGCCGAGCATGATGTTTCGCCGAGCAGAATACCAAGGTAGTAGCGACGCTTGGTATTGTTGGTGAACGAATGCAAAAGGACCGTTGCGGGACACGCCGCCCTCGATACGCTGCGCTCGTAGCAGGGGCAATCCCGCGAGGACGCGAAGCAACGTCGTCTTTCCGACGCCATTCGCTCCAAGGATGGAGACGATTTCTCCCGAGCGAACGCGAAAATCAATTTTGTCGTGGACCTTCTGTTGCCCGAAACGTACAGAGAGAGCTCGGGCTTCCACGGCAATATCGCATTGGTCATCGATCATTTGACCACCGGATAAAGGGTGCGAACGTCAAGGGGTGCGCGCAATACGTTATGACGATTCAGTAAGTTGGCATAGGCCTGACATACTTGGACATCCGTCTCGGTGCTCTTCCAATAGTGCAGAACCGGCAGCTTCTCGGCAACCGCTTCCGGCACGTCAGCATATTTGACGTAATATGAAGCCGCCGTTCTGGGATGCGCCCGAATGAAATCAATTGCTTCATCAATCGCCGCCACAATTTTCTTTGCGTAATCGGGGCGCATTTCGAAAGTCTGTCGCAAAACGACCGAGCCGCCGGTTGGGATCACCTTTGCTACGCGCGGCGTCAAGGGCCAGCGGTCAACATATTCCCCCGCGCCTGCCGAGACGGCGAACGCCCCGTTGGGTTCGAGGGCGAGAAGCGCGACGACTTGGCCGGTCTTCAAAGCGGCAACCTGCGCCGGTGGGGCGAGTTGCACGATCCGTATGTCTTTTCCGAGGTCAAGCCCCTCCGCTGTCAGCATGAGTTTCGTGAGGACGAGCATGGCTGCGCCAGGAAACGTGCCGATAGCTTTTCCCTTGAGATCAGAAACGGAGCGAATTCCGGACGATGACGAGGCAACAAGCGCGTAAAGGCTGGGGAATTCCTTCGCGTCAACGTTGTGCTGCAAAATGACGAAAGTCCCAGGCGCCTGCTGTTCCGCTTCGAGAACCGTAGAGTAAGCCAAATAAGCGAGGTCTGCGTCGCCGCGCGACAAGGTTTCGAGGACCTGATTGCCGCTGCCAGCGATTTTTTTTAGTTCCGGTGCGAGGCCGTGCTTTTTGAAGATGCCCTGTTCTTGGGCTACGAACAGTGGCAGGTCGGGGATAATTGGCAAGTAAGCGACGCGCAACTGCTCAACCTGAAACGCCTTTTGTTTTGTTTCTGGTGACTTGTCGCAGCCGGCAACGACCAGGGCGGCAAGCGCCAACAGGAGGGTTCGAAAAGCTCTCATTGGGCCGTTGTCGTGAGGTGGGTTGGAATCTTGACGGCGCAAGTCGTCGAACAGGATGCTATCCGATCATTCGCCGCGGTCAATCATGGTCTTGCAGAGGTTTTGAGCGATTTGGCGTCCGAGCGCCATTGTTCCCGACGTTGCCCGAGCGTGTGATGGCATGTTAGGCGAGCAGCGATCGCGGAAAAGGAGATTACGCGCGTGTCTTGGAGTGTTCTTGCACCGCTCGCTGCGCTAGCCATCACGGTTGCCACGATGCACACTGCGACGGCCCTGGCGCGCGCAATACGAAGGAGCGACTATCAATTATTTGAGGACGCGAGTAAAGAGAGCTACGCTCGGGAATTTCCTATCCCCACCTTCGACCAATCGCCGGCTGAAGAAAGCCGAAAATCCCTTTCCCCATTCGTCGATATGATGCATCAGGCGGCAAACGCTAGGCAGACCAGCTATCACAACGCGGTAGCTGGCTCAGCAGGGTGCCTGGTAGCGGCCTTCCTTGCGCAGGTGCTCGGCACATTACCGGAAGACGATTGGCGGTCTATGGGAGCGAACTATCAACAGATCGAACATGTTCTTACATGGCTCGACGCCATTGCGATTCTTCTTGTTCTCACACTCTTCCACGATGCGCGCAAAGCAAACCGGCATTGGATCACCGCCCGAGCCGGCACCGAGCTGCTCCGGCAGTATCAGTTTCTCAACCTTGTTTTTCCCGACTGGAACCCCGGACCGCGTTTTGATGAAGGCAAATCGCAATTTGATCTCGAAGTGGAGGCGGTCAAAGCGCGTGTGCAGGAAGGGTCGATCAGTGAGATCATCTCAAGGATCGAGCGCTTCTGGTCCGAGCGTAAGGCATCGATAGAAACTCGTGCGATAGAGGAATTCGATATGCCGGTAGATGCGTCGGTCGTCTATCTGCGGCGACGGGTGCGGCGGCAGCTCGGCTGGTTTGCCGATTCGAAGGCGCGACTCGAACACATTGCCGAGCGGCGGGGCATTATTCTGTTAAGTCTCTACTTCGTCGCCGTCACCCTTTCGGTGGTGAAGCTTCTTTGGTTCCTCTCCACAGATCATTCGCCATCTTATCTTTTGCAATTCCTGTTGGTCCTGACCGGTATGGCCGGTGCGATGACGGCTTACTACATCAACCAAAATGCTCGCAGCCTGATCCATCGTTACAATACCCAGCAGCGGCGAATTGCGGAGTGGCTTAACGACTTTGACAAGCGTTGGAGTTTTACCGACTTGCCATCACGGACCATGGAAGTCTCGGACAAGGCCGAAATGCGCATTCGTGTTCTCGAGTTTGAGGACTTGATGATCGAGGAGTTGATCGACTGGGTCCACATCACCAGCCATGACGCGATTGAGCTTGCGCCATGATCACGCGCAGGATCGCCGGCACGTCGTCCCAATCCTCCTTGGATGCGATTCTTGACACCTCAGCATTCCGGCCCAAGTCGCTGCCCGCCTAATTCGAGCCCCAATTCATGCAGACGATCCTTCCCGCGCTGATCGACTATGTGTCGGAGACGCGGCGTCTCGATTCCCAACCGTCTTCGACCGAGAACACCTTCTATCCGGCGATCAAGAACCTGATCGGGGCAGTTCTCAAGGAGCGGCTCCTTCCCTTCGAGATTCGCGTCAACACGTCCGAGGCCAAAGGCAAGGCCCGCGACATGCCAGACTTCGTTCTCGGCGACGACAAATTGTTCGTCGGCGTCTATGGCGAAGTGAAGCGGGCCAATGTCACACTCGAAGACCTCGCGGTTTCGACAGAACAGAACGACCAGATCGGCCGCTATCTGGCGCAGACGGGCGTCGTTCTTCTATCGAATGTTCGCGGCTTTGGGCTGCTCGCCTGCGTTCCGGGCTATGAGCGCCCGAGGAGCGGCGCCGTTCCACCCGAAAAGCGCGCGCTCATCAAGACCGTCGATCTTTGGGGCACCGTCGCGGGGGCCGGACCGCGCGCCAAGGTCGATGGCGCAGCGGTCGCCGACTTGCTCGAAATTGTCGAGCGCTCCGTCACGGACTACGCCCCGCTCGCCAACCCGGCCGATCTGGCCAAGGTGCTGGCGCGACAGGCGCGAGACGCGAAGGACCAGCTTCCCGAGGACCTGAAAGCGGTGAAGCCGCTCCTCGACGACTACCGCCAGGCGCTGGGCCTGTCCTTCAACATCGACGACGAAAAGGGCGATCGGTTCTTCCGGTCTTCCCTGGTGCAGACGGCGTTCTATTCGCTCTTCGCCGCCTGGGTGCTGTGGGACAAGGCCGCCGCAGCCGACGCACGCTTCGAAATCGACGACGCCCACGCCTATCTGCCAATCCCTTTCCTCGACGCGCTGCTCCACGACATCCGCCATCCCAAGCGGCTGAAGGCGCTCGGACTCGAAGACCATATCGCCCGCGCTATCGCGACGCTGAACCGCGTCGACCGTCCGCTGTTTCGGACACGCATGACCTTCCCGACGATCGACGAACAGACCTCGGCGGCGGCGATCACCTATTTCTACGAGCCCTTTCTTGAAGCCTTTGACCCCAAGCTCCGCGAAGACCTCGGCGTCTGGTATACGCCGCCGGAAATCGTGCGCTATCAGGTGCGCCGCATTCACCACATCCTGAAAAAGGACCTCAAGCGCCCGCGCGGCCTCGCGGACCCGGAAGTTGTCGTTCTCGACCCCTGTTGCGGCACCGGCGCCTACCTCCTGGAAGTCGCGCGCTGTATTGCCGAAGAGGCCAAGGCGGACGGCGATGAAGCCGCCATCGGCTTGGAGCTTGCTCGCGCCTTCCATGAGCGGGTGATCGGCTTCGAAATCCTCACCGCGCCTTTCGCGGTCGCGCAACTGCAACTCTATCTCCTGCTCGACAGTCTCGGGGCGAAGCCGGAGTCCGACAAGCGCCTGATGATCTTTCTCACCAATTCGCTCGCGGGTTGGCGAGACAGCGGCGACATCAAGCTCAGCTTTCCCGAAATGCGCGACGAGTTCGACGCGTCACAGGAGGTCAAGCACAAGGCGAAAATCATCGTCGTCATCGGCAATCCGCCTTACGACCGCTTCGCCGGCGCCACGCAGGACGACGAGGCCGAACTGGTCGCGCATTACAAGGGCATCGAACTCATCGATGACGTGGACGCCAAGACGAAACAGGTGAAGCGCAACGAATTTGGCCGGCCGAAAAAGAAGCAACGCGGCAAGAGCGCGCTCTATCTCGACTACGGAGTGCGCAAGCAACTCCTTGACGATCTCTACATCCGCTTTTTCCGTCTCGCCGAGGAGCGCATTGGCGAAGCGGCGGAGTTCGGCGTCGTCTCCTACATCTCCAATTCGTCTTATCTGACCGGACGTTCGCATCCGATGATGCGCAAGTCGCTGTTGTCGAACTTCCACCGGATTTGGATCGACAATCTGAACGGCGACAAATACCGCACGGGTAAGCTCATCCCTGCTGGGCTGCCGGGCGCGGGGACGGCGGATCAGAGCGCCTTCACGACAGACATGGACCCGCGCGGCATTCAGCCCGGAACCGCGATCGTCACGTTGGTCAAGCGCGCCGAAGTCAAGACCGCGCCGACGAAGACGGAGGTGTCCTACCGCGACTTTTGGGGATTGGCGAAGAACAAGCGCGCCGACTTGATCGCCGCCTTGCCCACAGGCGTCGGAAAAGCGTCGACGCCCTACGAGACAATCAAGCCGGCGCTCGAAAACCGCTGGCGTCTCTCGCCGACGATGGTCGAAGGCGGATACGAGGCGTGGCCGGCCTTGGATGAATTGTTTCCCACGTCCTTTCAGGGCGTGAACCACAATCGGGGCATTGACGGCGCGGTTATTGATTCGTCGAAGGCCGAGCTTGAGCAGCGCTTTCGACGATACATCGGCTCTTCGACGTTTGTCGAAGCACAGAAACGTTTTCCCACGTTGGCGCCCGAAAAGGGCGAAGACGGCAAGAACGCAATAGCCGGTTATGATCCAGAATCGGTTTGGACCGATATGAAATCAATCGGCTTCGATGGCTCCAAGATTTCGGACTTCCTCGCGTTTCCCTTCGACCAGCGCTTCATCTATTATGAGTTGGGAACGAAGTTGCTGAATCGACCGCGACCTGAGTTCGCGGCGAACCGTAACAACAATGAGTTCCTCCTGACGGTCCCAGAACCTCGCAAGGCGAGTGAGACTCGTCCGATCTATTCCTCGACGCTTGCGAATCTCCACGTCCATGAGCGCGGGTCCGTCGTGTTCCCCCGCGAAACACGCGGCGACGATCTCCTCTCGGATCGGGACGCCAATATCAGCGAGAAAACTTGGCGCGTTCTGCGCAAGCATTTTCGGCTGAACGGCGAACGCCGTGACGATGACGCGCGCGATCTTGTCGGCAAACTCTTCCGCGTCGGCTTTGCGATCCTCCACGCGCCGGCCTATCAGGCCGAACACAAGAGCGCGCTCTCCGCCGACTGGGCGCATTTGCCAATTCCCAAAGACCGCAAGCTCTTCGCGCAACTCGTCGACAAAGGCGAACAGGTGACGCGCCTCCTCGACGCCAACCGCGACGCCCGCGATGTGATCGATGCTGTTCTCGGCCATGAGCGCGCGGCGCAACTCGGCCCGCTGAAGCGCAGCGACGGCGGCAAACTCCGCCCCGCCGACCTGAAGATCACCGTCACTTTTTGGGGCGGCGGCAAGGGCCGATGGAAGTCCCGCCCCTTCGGCGTTGAAGAAGCCCCGCCCGACGCTTGGGGCGAAGGCGTGTGGGGAGACCAGACGGGCGATCTCTACATCAACGACGACGCCTTTTTCGCCAACGTGCCGGAAGCGGTCTGGACATATCAACTCGGCGGCTATCCCGTGCTCAAGAAATGGCTCGGATATCGGCAGGCCGATCGGCGCGACGACAAGCCGCTCACCGACGACGAACGCAAATGGTTTCGCCAGATCGTCCAACGCATCGCCGCGCTCCTCGCGCTCGGCACCGAACTCGATGCGCTCTATCAGCGCGTGGCGGAGGACGCCTTCACGGCGGCGGAATTGGGGATCGAACGGTGAAGATGCGCATTCAATTCATCATTGAAAATGATGCCAACGCGCTTTTTGACTTGCTACCGCAGATTCAAGCGCTCGCCGATTCTGAGAAAGAGACGCTTGGCTTCTTGCCGGAGGCAGCGCTTCGTGACGCTATCGTCCGGCGGCGTCTTTTGGCCCTCACGGCCGACAACAAGGGCGTTCGCGAATTCGCCGGGTACTTGCTCCACAGTGGCGTCTTTCCCAATGCAAAGATTCAGCAGATTGCGATAGTTCAGAAGTTTCGGAAGGCAGGCGCGGCATCTGTTATGATGAAGGCGCTCGTTTCGGAGTTGGAACGCATTGGTTTTATGACGATCAAGGCGGAAGTCGCATCGGACTTGCCACCTGCCCTGCATTTCTACGCGAAAAATGGCTTTGAGGTTTTTCGCACACGCGCGGGCGGACAGGCGCGTAATCGGACAATTGTCGTCCACGTCAGGGAACTGGAATCGGATAGCCTTTTTTCGTCCGCCGCGAACAATGCGAACCCTGAAATCGAACTGGGAATCCGCCGTCGCAGCGCGGGGGACACCCCGCTCTTCGCGTTCGACCTGAACGTATATTTTGACTTTGCCAAGAACCGCGACGAGTCTGAAAAAGCCCGACAGCTATTCGGTGCGGCGCTCGGTCATGATATCCGCTTGGCGGTGGCCGACGAACTAGTCGCGGAATTACGCCGCACTTCGAACCTGGGGGCCATCGACCCGATTCTTCAGTTGGCGCTCCACCTACCGCGCCTGCCCAAGATCGATCGACGTGAACTCGATGCGATGGCGGCACGCATCCACGACTTGGTGTTTGTAACGAGAAAAGCCAAGGGAACTGGGTCCAGACAGGCGTTGAGCGACGCTCGGCACTTGGCCCATGCCGCACTCGCACGTGCGTCGGCCTTTGTCACGCGCGACGGCCCAATTCTCGCCGCTCGGACCGAATTGCTTTCAACAATAGGAATCGACGTTGCCACGCTTGACGAAATGATAGCACTCCTTCCGCCAGAGCCTCATAGCGCGGGTTCTGTGTCCGTTCAGGGTGAAGGATTCGCGAGCGCGGAAATATCAGACGCAGAACTTTCCAGCTACTTGACCAACGCTAAAGTTCCCAGCGCGGTGATTTCGGAATTTCGAAACGGAAATTCTGGGATTTCGCTCATACGACGAGAAGCGATTTCGGAGAACGGGCGCGTCGTTGCTGTGGGCGCGCTCAAAATCCCGAAGGGTGTGGCGCCCGTAGCGCGGCTGCTAGTGCATGTTCGCCCTGAACACGTCGATTGTGATTTGTTTGCAGACTTCACTCTCGATTCGCTTATAAGGCTCGCGTGCCAGAAAGCAGCCGTCACGATCGAACTCGTCCATCTGCCGGGACAATCTTCGATCAACAGCTACGCGAAGTCGCGCGGCTTCCTTCGAATTGGCGCCAGCGCGTCTTACTCGAAAATCGCGCTTGGCAAACCCCTCACGTCGAGCAATTGGTCGCATGTCGTTCAGGAGGTTCGCCGCCGAACAGGGGTGGTTCTTCCTGACCAAGCGCCGGTTTTTCATGGGGATCGTCGCGAAGTCGTAGTCACGACGCCAAAGGGCAATTCTATCCTGCTTGACGCAGGCACGCTTGAAGACATGCTAAGCCCGACGATCTTCATATGGCCTGGCCGCAACGGCGTGATTGTTCCCATCACGCGTCTTTACGCCGACCAATTGTTAGGCACCAGCCGCCAACCGAATTTCAATTTCATTGCGAATCGAGATGCCGCATTCCTATCGCGTCGCGCCTATGTCAATTCGCCGCGCACAGCAAAACATATGCGCCCGGATCGTCCGATCCTGTTCTATGAATCGAAGCGGAAAGGAGGCGGACGCGGCGCAGTTGTGGCCGTCGCGCGAATCGTTGATGCGGTGGTTGTCTGTAAACGCGACGTATCGGACGACGGGCATAAGCGGTTGGTGGTCGATGATGTCGGTTCGTTTTCAGCATCCGACGATGTTTTGCTGACCACATTTGACAATCTGTTCGTGATTCCACAGCCGGTGCCATTCAGAAAGCTCAAGGAGATCGACGCAATAGGTAGAGTGAATCTTATTTCGCCGGTTTCGCTGTGCAGCGAGCAAGTCACTGCAATTCTCACTCAAGGTTGGTCCAGTGAAAAAGTTCAGTGACGGAATTATCTCGATACGGCCGAACTTCGCGGAAGCCATTTTGTCGGGCTCAAAGACGGT
>CAZCJY010000004.1:10987-15138 GCA_964498975.1 uncultured Methylocystis sp. | reverse complement strand
CCCGATCGAAGTCGGGACGAGGTTATGGATATACGCGACACGACCAATTTCAGCTGTTGTTGGCTCGGCCGTTGTCGATCGAATTATTCGCGGGACGCCCGACGGCGTGTGGGCGGCGTGCGCTGGTGAAGCAGCAATTGAGCGCGCAGACTTTGATGCCTATTTCGATGGATCCGCCGCAGCGATAGGGCTTGAACTCTGTGATATTCGACGCGGAAAGCCCGTTGCAATTGAAGAACTCCGGCAGATGCGTATCGGTTTCCATCCACCGCAAGTGATAACCCGCCTCACTCAAGATGAGGTTGCGTCGCTGAAATTTCTCGCCGGCGGGCGCTCTGACCGCAGCCAACCTGCGCAGCGCGCGCGAGTGCGTCGTTGATCGGCGCCAGAGCGATTCCCTCACACTGGCAAGACGGGGTGCCTGAGACACTGCAACAGATGGGGAATATCGCCCTGCCACGCAACGCGTTCTTCAGCGTTGTTCCTCTTCGTCGCAACGTACGAGAGCGCCTGCGCAACGTCGTATTTCGTCGCTGCCGGCTTCGGGGCGCCCGGAACCGGGCCGAGGAACCGGATCGGCTTTTCCGTCGCGGTGCCCGGCGCGAAGGGGTCGTTGAACTCGACATCCTTGCCAGAGTCGCAAATGTGGAAAACTCTCGCGGCTGCTTTCTTCCCCCATTTCTCAGACAGTTTCTCGTCTGCCCAGGCCTTGATGTCGTCGATGACGACTTTTTCGTCTTGCCATTTCTTCATTCTGGCGCGGTCGGCCGCCACGGCCGCGAGCGCCGGTCGAATACGTTCGGCTATCGAGCTTAGGTCGAGATTTTGTCCGTGACGCTCCCTGATCTCGATTTTTGTTTCGCCGATGACCAAGCCGTTCGAGCAGATAAATCGAAGCCACCCGAACACGATCATGAGCCGGGATGACCCATCGACCGAATTGAAACATTCAAGTCTCAGGCCGACTTTTCCTTGATCATCCGTAAAGTCGTAGGAGCTTGGAAGATAGATACGGAAATTCATCCATTCTCCGAGTTCTGACAATCCGACTTGATAACGTAATCCCTCCAATTCAATTCCGGCCTCTTGGAGCCCTTGGCGACATAGCTCGGCAACTTTGCGATGTTCAGCGAGCGAGTATGAGTGAGAGACGACACCGACGGGCATTGGTCGCTCCGCCGCTGACATCGGCCTGCGCATGACGGTTTGCAGGAAGGGATTGGCCGGGTCTTCCTCGCCAGCGACGAACGGCGCAAGATAGAACTCGGGGATGACAGTCTGGATCGAAGGCCAATCGCCCCCGTAATAGCGCACGTCTCGGGAGCGCCAAGAAGCGTCCTCCGCCAGGATCGAAATCATGGACATCTCGAATCGCCTCGATTTCGTTGGTTAATGTCGAATGTAACTTAAAAGCGGTCGCCTTAAAAACGTCAATCCGCAGGATTTGCGTCTGTGAAACGGACGCACAAAGGCCCCCTGCGCGACATTCTGGCTAAGAACATGCGGCGGCTGCGCGCCGAACGCGGCTTCAGCCAGGAAGCGCTCGCACATGAATGCGGGATCAATAGAACCTATTTGAGCGCCGTCGAGCGGGCCGAACGGAACGTCTCGATCGATAACATCGCGCGCATTGCAGCGGGGCTCGGGGTCGAGCCGTGGATGTTACTCCGCGATGAGTGAGCTCAGGCGGACGCTCTCCGGGCGGCGGCCGGGCTAAGCCCGCAGCCACGTTGCCCGCCGCGATGGCGGCGGCGAAATCGGCGACGATCGCCGAGTGCAGTTCACGCTTCAGGCCGGTGATCAAGTGGTGCCGCGCGGCGGCAAAGCGCCGCCGACAGGCGCCGAGCGAGTAGGATTCACCGTGGAAGTTTCACCCTTGGATTCCCGTCGCCATCGTCATTGTCGTTTTTCCTTCTATTTGGTTGAAACGCCGCCCAGTCGCACTCGCCACCGTCGATAATGGGCCATTACGCGGCCTTCCTTCTCAACGCAGCGATAAGCTCCTTCGACTTTACTCCTTCGATCCATGAGATGATCGTGGGCAGTTCGCGAAGGTCCGCTCTTTCCATGATCCAGTCGGCAAATTCTTCGGCGACGCTGAGGGAGATCGCGCTGTTTGTGTCGCGATTAGTCCTCGCGGTTTCCTTGCGCGACCTATCAGCCTCGCGACGCGTATGTTCCGCGCGAAGGAACGCAACGTCATCTTTGGATTTGGCGGCGCCAAGAAGCGCCGAGCGGTTGTCGTCGAGCCCTGTTTCGCGCGCCGTCTTCTTGGCTTCGTCGGAGAGGTTGGCGACTTTCGTGGCGCGCCGGGCGTCGGGCTCTGACAGACCAAGATCGCGGGCGGCGGCGCGGACGCCGCCTTCGTTACCGCGACCACCTTTGGAAACTGCGTCAGCCTGACGCGGTTTCTCAACCAGCCTCATCCACTCGGCTACATGTTCGTCACGTTCCAGGGCGGTGAGTTCCGCCCTGGCTAGGTTCTCGGAGATTTCCCACATGCGCGCTTCATCCTCCGGGAAGTCCCAAAGGATGATCGCCTCGATCTCATTCCACCCGAGCCGCTTCGCCGCTTCGAGGCGATGACGACCGGCGACAAGGAAGGTGTCGCCGGTTTCGCTGACGCCGCGCACGGTGATCGGCGTTTTGAGGCCGATCTTCGACATGGATTCCATCAGACGCTCGATTGCGCCTTCATCAAGACGCTGGCGCGCTCTGTCCGACGGAATGCAAATATCGATGGTCAGACACTCGATGGCCGGTCTCATTCTTGCGTGGGGTTTCATATCCCAACCTTTCGAAGCGAGTTGAAGATCGTTCACGTTCACGCCGCGTCGTCGTGTTTGATGGCGCGCAAAGGCACAGGGCGAAGCGTGTTGCCCTGCACGGCCTTGATTAAAATCTGCAAGGGATTCTGCGCGTCACCCGAAACTTCGACGCGCTCCTTGAACAGGCCAAGATACCTGCCGAGCTTCTCCAAGGCCGACAGCTTGTCGGCGAGCTTGATCTTTCGCAACGTGCCAATCTGTTCGCCGTCGCTGTTAAGCGACACGACTTCGAGGCCGGCGATGGCTGCCGCAACGTCGGCGTCGATTTCGTCGATGCGCTTAAGACTTCCATCTGCGTTGTAGAGCTTGCGAACATCGAGGAATGCAAGGCGCGCGAGTTCTTCAAGAACACGGTCGCCGTTGACGCCGATGCGTTTCAGCCGTTCCGCCTTCGCCTTTTCGACGGCGCTCGCGATTTCATCATTTTTCAGCAAGCGCGCGCCAATCTGGCCGGCCGATCGTTCGCTGTATCCGGCCGCGATAGCTGCCTTGGTTGCGTTCGGGTTCGCTGCATATTCTTCGGCGAAGAGCTGTTGTCGTGCGTTGAGAGTCATTGCCCCATTCCTCTATTCATCGCGCGTGAGCGTGGACTTGACCGACTTGATCCTGCGTTTCATCCTTCTCGATGGCTTCATGAAAGGCACCTTCGGGAGAAGTCCGACCGCAACGGCCTCTTCGTCAGTGACCTTGAAGAACTCTCTGACCATGTGGCGCCACACTGGATCGCGCGACAGCGGCTCGTCGTATCCGAAATCCTCGCGCCGCACTCTGGCGGACAGGCAGAGGAAGCCCATCGTGAAGTCGTCTCTGATTTCGATCTTGCGGCCCATCACGATCCTTCCTTCCCTTCGGGGCGCCGCCCGGTGTCGCGCCTTCGCCGGTAGAACCGCAATCGCGCGCCTGTCTTGGTGACGATGTCGGCCCCGTCTTCGTCGAGCGCCACGACGCACTGACCGGTGTCGATGAGCCACGCAATGCCCTTTCGATCCCAGCGGGCCGCAGGAGCTACGTCATCGAGGCCGAAGACTTCTTCCGCTCGCCATCCGAGCGCGTGCGCCTTCGCAGCCCATTCATTGGCGACATGGTTCGCGCCGGGCTGAAGGCGCGCCCAATTGGCGACATCGAAATTGCCGGGAGCCGTGTCGCAAAGGAGGCGGGCGAAAGGTTCGGCCCATTCGCGCGGCAAGCCGGCCGCCATGAGGGCCTCGGCGCGGGCTATCCAGGGTTCGAGAATGGGCGCGCCCTTCGCCGCTTCCTGCTTCGGCCTTGCGACAGTTGCGACAGTCCGAGCGGGGAAGCTCCGAAATTTGGACGCCGGGGCTT
>CAZCJY010000004.1:6801-10977 GCA_964498975.1 uncultured Methylocystis sp. | reverse complement strand
ACAGTTGCGACAGTTCGGGCTGGCGGCGATCGTCTGTCGCAATTGTCGCAACTGTCGCGGGGGTCGCTCGCGATTTTGGGGTGTCGAAGAAGGAGGGAAACAGCGGGGTCACTGCTCCTCCTCCTTCACGATTTTCCACGCCTGTCGGACGGGCTTACCCTCGACCGTCGCACCCCCCGTGATCGGAGTGAGCCACCCGTGCTTTACGAGAACTTCGATCGCTGCGTTTGCCGTAGTGGTGTCGCGAATGGAGTTCGGACCCAGGCGCACGATCGCGCGCATGCTGATAAGCGGCTCATCCCAAGTCATCAGCCACTTGCGCAGCGCCTCGGCGCGACGAAGCTCGGGGCTTGCGCTGCCTGTGTCGAACAGGCGCAACGCCTCGCGCGCGTAATACTCGGCCAGGACAATGGCGCGCTCGAAAGTCTCGCAGGAAATGAAACTGGCGTGAAGATCGTCCACAAGCGTCAGAACGGCGGCGATGCGGGCGGCGTGCTCAGGCAGCTTGTTCGCGAAGCCCCGGATAGGCTCGAATGGCTTGCCAGGAGCCAAAAGCCTCTCGACATGATCGGCGAAGTCGCGCCATGCTTGGACTGCGTGGCGATTGAACGGCAACACGCGAGGTTCAAGCTCGTTTTGCGTGTCGTGCACCAAAGGGGCGGGCCGCTCCAGAATAGACAGGATGCGAGCGCTATAGCGCTTCAAGGCTTCCGCCGACTCCGGCACCGGCTCCCGCTGAAAGCGCGAGCCCGCGATCGAATCCGGCGCCGAGATGAGAAAGCGAGATAGAAAGCCCTGATCGCGGGCGACAGGATCGCTGAGAAGTTGTCCCGCCGCGTCGGGTTGCACCATCAAGTAAACAGTCAAACGCTTGCCGGCGATGATGTTCGCCCCGTCGCCAACGCGCACGCGCTTGATTGTCGTTCCGTCCCACAGCGACGACAGGCCAGCCATCGTGCGCAGGCGATTGTCCGGGGACATTCCATGACCAGAAATGAAAGCGCCGCCTTCGTCGGAAAATATGCCCATAGACGGCTGGCCGAGTTCGAGCGTCTTGCAAAGGCCTTCGTAAGTCGGTTCGGGGCACGTCTTCATCGGCAAAATCGGCGCAGCCGGCGCCTCGCCCAATGCGTCGAGCTTACCTTTGATCGCGCCGTAGTCGTCTTTCTGGGCGTTGAGCGCCTTCTTCTCAGCAGCGTCCCACGCCTTCCGGGCTTTGAGAAATTCTTTCATGTCCGTGTTGAATGTTTCTTTGAGCGCCTGTTCATGTTTGCGGAGCGCCCAAGACGCTTCGATGTCGGCGCCGCTCTTGCGGTCGCCCGAAGAGGCTATCGCAAGCATGTCGAGGCTCACGGGCTTGGTGTGGCCGGTAGCCGGGATTTCCACGTCAGCATGAGCTTGAACGGCGAGGCTTGCAGCCGCGAGCACGCTTTGCGCGGCGAGCGCGTCGGGGCACTGCACCCGGTCCATGATCGCGCGCGCAGCGGGGGCGAGAATGTCGCCAAGGGCGTCGACAGGATATTTGGCGGCGGGCGGCAAGGGCCGGAACAGCGGGCGCGGGGCTTCGCAAGCCTGATCGCGATTCGCCGATCCAGATTGGCGCTGCTGTTCGTCGTCGATGAAGATCGGGTCGCCGTCAGCGCCAAAGTCGTGGTCGGCGAGCGGGCCGCGCGGGTTCGCCATGCCCTTATTCAGTCCGCTGGCGAGCGTCCTTGCGCAGCCGCGCGGGTCTTCCTTGGCAAGGCCGTTGGCCTGGCAGGCGTCCGCAAGCGCGGATTTGGCCTCGCCCAACGGAAGCCAACCGGCACCGACAATGCGGCCAATCTTATAGGCAATGGCGTTCGCCACGATATTGCGCTCGCCCTTCGGGGTCTGCGCCAATTCCGTCTTCTTGCCCGACAGCGCGGCTCGCGCCCAGGCGCGCTCGCGGGCGCCGACAGTCGCGCCGTGAGACGCGGGGCTTACTCCGGCGTCCGACTGAATGTTGTCTTCTGGCCACGCCTTCGACGCGCGGATCATCTCGGCGATCTTCGCGGGAAGCGGCGGGATGGTTCCGTTGCGCATCGCATCGAAGAGGTCTGGCGTGCCGGGCATTGGGCGATAGCTGCGGCCATCGTGGCGAACGCTGCCAGCAGCGACGACATATCCGCCGGAGCCCTTGGTATCGATCCCGAGCCCCGCCAACGCGCCCTTCCTACACCCAATGGGCTCGCCTTCGGCGGGCTGCGTGTAGATCAGATGGTAGCCGCCGCCCGCCGTCTCGATCACGGGACAGCCGAGTTCGGTTAGGTCATGGATACCCATGATCTTCATGAAATGCTCGACGCCATCCGGGCCGCCGTGGCGGTCGAGGTCGATGACCACGATGCGAGACTTACCGCAGTCAATGGCCGGCATCGCCGTCGTGTTCTGGAACCAGCGCTTGAGCGTCGCGGGATTGCACGTGGACTCGGCGGTCCACGAACCGACAGACACAGGGCTCTTGTCTTTCTCTTTGTCGTCGGACGACTGGACCGGAAAGACATGAAAACCTGCAGCCGCGAGATTTTGCGCGGCGGCGAGATTGTAGGCCGGTGCACTGAACTTATTTCGTGATTGCGTCAATCCATCGACGACATGAGCTACCTCGCCGTCGTCCATGTTTTTGAAGGAGTCCGCTGCGTCAGTCGTCATGGCATTCTCCCTTCGAGATGTCGATGGAGATGCTCTTCTTGCCCGTCTTCGTTTTCAGGTTCGCTGTCGCGGGCTTCACATCGCCCGCCGGGAAACTGTCGATGTAGCGCTCGATATCAACAGTCTTCACCATGATGCGCCCGCGAACACGGCGGGACGGAACGATGCCAGAATCGATCGCTTCCTTGAAAGAGTTCTGGCCGAGATTGTTGACGACCGCTGCGTCTTTCCAGAACCAGACGATCGGCTGCGGGTTCACGCGCTCGCGCGCTTTCTTTGCCGAGGCGGTCACTTCACGCCTCCTTCAATCAGCGACGGTTCAACGATGCTTGCAGATTCAAGTTCGCGCCAATGGCGGGCGCGCGTCGCGAAGGACGCAATGTCGGCAGAGCCCACCAGCAGCGCGCCGTTCGGCGCGTCCTGGTAGATTTGCAACTCACTGGGATTTTCCTGAAGGCAACGCAGGATTAACGGGAACGAGAGCCCTTCGCGCTCGCACGCCCATTCGAGGCTGATCAGCTTGCCTTGCCTCGCGGCGCAGCCGATCGGCGCGATTTTCAGAAGAACGTCACCGGACATATTCGTCTCCGACACACCTGTTTTTCAGGTTGCCGGAGACCTTGGCGGAGCAACGCGGTGTGCGTCAGGATACCAGATGACAGTTTTTTGAAAGAAGTCTGATTAACGTATTTTTTCAATTGCTTGTCGCATGTCATCCGGAAGCATCGGGTCCTTGCGCAGGATTACGGCCATGCGGCGAGCGCCGTATCTAAACAACTTGGGCAGGCCACCACGCTCCTTTTGCAATGTCTGCAAAAGCGACGGGATTGACACGTAGTCGGGCGGCTCGACGCCTGACTCTTCCATAAAATTAGCGAGCGTGAGGTGAAGCGCGTCGGCGTCGCTGAGTTTGATGCCGTGATGCTCGGCGATTTGCTTTGCCATCCCGCCACGATAGGCCAGCAGCGCTTCCCAAGTGTGCTGCCGGCCAGAATTGGTTTTAATTCGCTCTTGCTTTACCGGCTCAGGCCAGATCGACCGGCCGCGCGCTGCCAAGTTCATTAATCCGATCTGACCTTGAATAGCGCCATGGGCGGCAACGCCGATCGGGAATAGGTTCAAGTGCTGGGCCATTACTTCAAGAACGAAGGATCGTCCCTCCGGCGTTCCGGACAGGTCCATGGTCTCTTCACGATCTTGTGCCGATCCCGGCTTGTGATGAAATACGTCCGGCGTCTCGACGCCCAAGGCGTCAGATGCGCGTGTGACCGCCTCGTATTTGGCGATCTGAGAAACGCCCGTCAATTTTGCAAGCGCGACAAAACTGGCGATTGCGCCGCCCGACGCATGTGCTTGCTCTGCCTCGCTCTTGGCGTTGATGGCTTGCTCGATGTAAGACGCCATCTTGATCGTCCGCGCGATGCTTTCGCCATGCCGATCGATTATTTCGCCGAGGCGGGCCAGAGTGGCGGCGTCGGCGCCAAATATGCGCGGTTGAGCAAG
>CAZCJY010000004.1:0-6791 GCA_964498975.1 uncultured Methylocystis sp. | reverse complement strand
AGGCGGCGGATTGCGGCTGCGGCCGACTGAAGATCGTGGAGCGTGTCACGCATTCATGGCCTCCGCCTTCGCGCGCGCCAGGGCGCTCAACGTCTCGACGCGCTTGGCAATCGCGTTCACGGCGTCCGCGCGCTGGTTGATGCTGTCCCATTCGGAATAGTGCCGCCCGGCGACGGAATGATCCGTGTGGTTGAGGAGCGCCGAGACGACGGCCGGATCGAAGTCGAGTTGTCGGGCCAAGTCGGCGGCGGTGGCGCGCAGCTTGTGCGGCGTAACGGGTGGCTTTGACGGGTCGAACTCGAAGCGGGACACGTTGCGTCGCAGAGCTTTGGACAACACCGCGACTTCGATCGGCGCGCCGGGCCGCTCCTTGTTCGGGAACAGCGGCGCGTCAGGACCGGCGGCGCTGAGCCCCGCTGCCATGATCGCTCCCTGCACGATGGCCCGCGCCGGTGGTGAGAGCGGCACGCGAAGGGCTTCCTGACGTTTGGTGCGGCGGACGCGCAGCACCCCACCGCTGCGCTCGACCGGCTCGCCGGATCGCTTGTCGATCCACGTCTCGGCCAGATTGATGTCGCGCCTGCGGATAGAGAGGAGTTCGGCTGGGCGCAGTGCGGTCAGCAAGATCAGCTTCAGAGCGCACCGGGTTCCTTTTTCCATTCGGGTCGCATCGATCTCGTTCCAGAACGAAGCGATTTCTCGGTCGTCCATCGGACGCGGCTTGCCCTTCTCCTTTGCGAAGCCCATGCGCTCTGGCGGCGGAAGGCGGCTGCCCTTGATGATGCCGACAGTTTCTAGCGAAGCCCACGTGAGCAAGCTCGAAATAGCCCAGTATAGGCGGGAAATCAGCACGCCCTTGCGCGGCGCGACTTCCCTTCCCTTCTCCGCCGCCTTTTCTATGCGGGCCTGATCGCGCGCGCGGAATTTTCGCCGCTCGTCACGGAAAAATGCGCTCCAGCGCTCCTGGTCGATGTCGGCCAGCGCCTCGTCGCCGAGGCTTGGGATCAAGTGCTTCTGGAAGAGGCGGGCGTATTCTTTCAGGGTCGTGCCGCCGACCAGCCCATTGTGGTTTTCCGAGAGATATTGATCGACTGCGGTGCGGACGGTTTCACGCGCGGCGAGCGCCCGCTTTTTCTCGACCTTGTCCGAGGCCGGATCGCCGCCGGCACCGAGCAAGCGCATCGCCTCGATATGGGCGGCGGCGGCTTGGGCGAAGGTCATTTCCGGCCATAGGCCATAGCGGTGCCGCTTATGGGCTCCGCTGCCGTCCACATAGCGGGTTGCCCATTCACGGGTGAATGAGCCGTCTGAAAGCTCGGCGATGCGCAAAAGGAGCTTCTTTGGGGCCAACGCTCTGAACTCGGTCTTACCTTTCTGGCCTTTGATAACCCGGATTTTCGAATCATCCGGCGAAATCAGATTGAAGTCGATGGTCCGGGCTGATTTCGCCATCTCGTTCCTCGCAATTCAGGATGCCGCGCGGGGGCAAGCCTGGGGGCAAATAATTTTGCCCCTGAGAAACTTTCCCACGCTCTCGACATGCTCCCAAAATGCGCGCTAGAGTGTCTCCGGTCAATATGCATTGATTAATAATGGTTATCTTTAAAGCACCCTCTGATGCGCGCGACATGGCGTCGACATGGTTCTCTTTTTTGTAATCAGTAGGTCGCGGGTTCGAATCCTGCAACCGGCACCAGCTAAATCAATAAGATACGTAAGTTTCGGTGCTAGCGCCATGATGACCGTCGCAAAGAACGTTGCGACGGTTGTCGTTCAATTTCCAAATCAGACCATCGATGCGGACCAGACTGCGATCCGATCCCGGCCGGCAACCTTCGCGGCGCGTAGGGCCTTATCGGCGCATTCAATCGAGACCTCGACTGGGAGGTCGGGGAAGAGCATCGCAAGGCCAAAACTAGCGGTCACCGATAGAGGCAAATAGCCTTTGACGGCAAACTCCCTTCTTGCCAAACCTTCGCGCAATTCCTCCGCAATCGCGCGTCCTTGTTCAAGGTCGGCGTTTGGCGCGCAATAAAGAAATTTTTCTCCCCCGAAACGGAAAAACTCGTCGTATGGCCGTAGTTGAGACATCACATACTCCGCGAACTGAACTAAAAACTCGTCGCCGAGGGTGTGGCCGTAACTGTCATTGACTTCCTTAAAGTGATCCAGGTCCATCATCACAAGGCAGGTGTACTGCTGCGCGAAAGCCTGCCGCTCACGCAGCCAGTCTAACATACGGTGATGGTTGCCCGCGCCCGTCAAAGGGTCCGCGTCACGGAGCGCATCCTGCAGTTCATGCTTGATCGTCACCAAATGCGCGCGCATCTGCTTCAGAGTAGCCAAAAAAAGTTCATAGTCGTCGAGCGAAATTGAGCCGCGCACGGCGGAGGCTCTTAGCATCATTCCCGCATAGCGATGAATAAGTTCATTGGCAGCGAGAATTTGGGAAAAACTTGGATGCGAATTAAGGCGATCAGCGCCGTTCGCATAAAGCCATTTTCCGAAGGGCCATCTGCGATGGGCGTCCTCTTTGAGGTCCCGATCGTCCGGAGCTTGGTTGCAAATCATCGTCCTATTGAAGTTTTCATACCAAAGCTCGTGCTGAAAAATCGCTTGCCGAAGCTCGTTCAGAGTGGTCCGCTTCTCCTCCCGAGTCAGCTCATGCAAGAGCATAGTGTGCCTCTGTCCGCGTCATTCGGTTCGATAAAGAGTCAAATGACGCGGATCGATCTTGTCTTCCGCCAAATAAAGCAACAAATTTATCAGGCCAATCAATCTCGATGAGAGCCTGAATAATGTTCAGCACCGAGCGTCGCTTAGTCGCTAAGCGATTTGTCGCCTGTGCAATTCAGGGTCTCAGCGGTGTGAAGCTGATCGCCTGTGTCACGGAGGAATATCCTCATGCGACCAGGCGAGAGTTAATGGACGCTGCTTATTTGGCAGTTACCCGACAAGACGCTGACCAAGCGATAGTTTCACAAATTTATGACATTGCGATTTCGCTTCGCAAGGCTCATAAAATTGACGCTTGACCCCGCTGCGGGAAGGAACTTCCTCGAAGTTCCCGCTCGGCAAGCGCAGCTCAGGAGGGGGAGATGGACGACACGAAGCCTTACGAGATGACCGAGACTGAGCTTTTGCATCGGTGGATTGACGCAGTCGGCGGCAACATTTCCTTAGGAGAAAGCACGTTGAAATCCGTCAAGGAATCTAAGGACGGCGACAAGCTCACCATCGTGCTCAAGAAAAAGAAGCAGAAGAAGACAAAGAAAAGTGCCGACCGAATTTAACGCCGAGAAGGCGCGCCCCACCAACGTGATCGGCGATGGTCGCAGTTCGACGGGCAACGCGATTTTAATCCGTCGTGCGTGGCCCAATTGACAACCCGTTGTCATTGAAGTTTGAGCAACTTCTCTCGATCACCGAACGGTGACAGGAGAAAGCGAAATGATCGGCTCGGTAACGGTTGGTTCTCTGGCGGCTACGGTCCTCTCCATGACGGCGGAGGCCGCACTCAGAGGCATTTTGGGCGAAAGCACTAGAAGGGCATACGCGAACCTAAAAGAGAGAATCGCGCAGTGGGCCAACGGCGACGTCGGGATTTTAGAGAGAATATATATGTCTTCGGTCCGCAAGGCCCTCGTCGCCAAGGTAATAGAACAACGGTCACAGGCGGATCAAGCGAGCATCAGAGACCTCACCGCAGCATTGATCGAGTCGTTGAAAAGGGATGCTCAGCAGGGCTCGATCGGAATCAGCCTTCGCAGATTGGACGTAATGCAGGAGCAACTGCGGGCCGTTGCTTGCCCTTGACCGCAACGACACCTTACGGGGCGCCCGCTGGCGCGCGATACGGAGCGCGGCGGGAAGTAGCTTCCCGACGAACATCGCTCGCGCTAGGCAGACCACCGGGCTAGTTCTCGACGGCCGTAAGCCGCTGCGCGAGGCGCGCCATATCTTCCGGCGATACGTCGCGGCCGGTGATCGCCGCATATATCGCGGCGACGCCCTCGGGCGTCGGGCGGACCATGACGCGCACAACCTTCTCGGGATCGTCAGGATACGCGTGCGCGCGCTGCGCCCGCGCCTTGCTCCATGCGAAGGCAAGGCAAGGCAAGGCAAGGCAAGGCAGCGAGAAATTGAGAAATTGGCGCAAGATATGGCGAACGGGCCCCGCCCTTCCCGTCATTGGGCCGCCAGAGGCAGCTCCTCCGGCATGCCCCGCCCGGAGCGCGTGAGAAAGCGGCGGCACTGCTGTTCGCGGTCGTAGCCCAGCAGCGTGCCGAGCATGAAGTCCTCCTCCGCCGTGAGCGCGTTGAGCGGGCGCGTCACGAAGGAACGCGCCACGGCGACGAAGGCGGGCCGACCAAAGAAGAGATTCACCTTGGCCGGGCTCAGCTCCTGGACGAAGTGATGGATGCCTTGCGCTTCCAGCTTGCCGAGCGCCAACTCCATTTCCTGGCGGCTGACGGTCATCAGAAACAAGGCGCGCACGCCCCGGCTGTATTCGTAGATGTTGTGATGGACGAGCCGCAGCACCGGCGCCGCATCGGCGGACCGACAGGGCGTAGACAAGAGAGGCTGAACAGCCTTCCCAATCAAAGCAACTGGCTCAGCCATGCGGTCACTCTTTTTTCGGTCATGCCGGATTGGGTGTCCTGGTCGAGGGCGAGGCCCACGAACTTGCCGTCCCGCTCGGCGGTGGAGCCAACATAGTCATAGCCCGCGGTTTCGGTGAAGCCGATCACCTGGGCGCCGAGCGCCGATACCTCATCGTAGAGGATGCCCATCGCGTCCACGAAGGAGAGCGGATAGGTCTGCTGGTCGCCGGTGCCGAACAGGGCGACTTTCTTGCCCTTCAGATTGGCGCTGCGCAGCTTGTCGATGTTCTCGTCCCAATCCGTTTGCAAGGCGCCGTCGCCATAGGTGGGCGAACCCAGGATCAGCAGATGGCAATTCTCGAAGTCGTCCGTCGTGGCGTCCTTGATATCGACCGATCGCCCCTGGCACTTCTTGGAAATTTTGGAAGCAACCCCCTTCGTCGCCCCGCCGTCGGAACCGAAGATAACCATGACGCTCATGCCCTCGCCTCTTCCTCCAATTTGAACAAGTCAAAATCAGCGGTTGCACCAAGAAACGCAGAAACAGCCGCTCTATCGACAAGCACGCCGCCAATGACGCGCGTAATATATCGCATCTCTATTTAGTATAGAAATCATTTATTTTAGAATGAATGTAATGAATCCTATCTGTTCTTTGTATTTATTTTAATTACGAAGCGCGGTATTGCTTCCATAGAGGCAAGAGACGAGGTGGCGGATGGAGGCTGTGTATTCGTGACTATGCCGTCCTCTCCACAAGGCGCCGCCGATCGGTCGCGGGCTCGAGTCCTGTAACATACAGTAAAATCAATAGCTTAAATCGTAAACATGAGACGCGACGTTAATCACGATGCGGCGCTGGGGTCTGCGGGGAAGCGAGCGCGGCGCGGCTGTCACATTCCTTTTATGCTGTTGTGATTATCGGAAATGTCTGTGCAGCGCCCGAAGGGCGCATACGGGCGTCACGAGCTTGCTCTTTCGAGAAGCCCAAAACCCTCCGCTCGGATAATGGAGATTGTGATGAAAAAGTTTGTGCTTCTCCTCGCTCTCATACCTTCCGTCGCTTACGCCAGCGACGATGCGTTTGAGTGCAGCAAGAAGGACGGCGTTCTTGAATGCAAGGCCAAGAAAGACGGCGTGTCCGTCGACTCCGTCGACGTCAATGGCGGCGAATGCGCCCCGGACGCGAAGGTGAGTCACAAGGCGATGAAGAAGGGCGACAAGTTCAAATTGTCCACTTCCGATGATTGCCTTTACGTGAGAATGATCACGATCAAGACCCACGACGGCAAGAAGCAGACCGTTAAGGCGCTGTAAGCGTAAGAGATTTTTCGCGATCGCGATAAAAAAGCCCGGCTGCAAGAGCCGGGCTTTTTCATTCCTGTTTGTCGAGCCGCTCAGTATTTCGCGACGACCGGGGGCGCGCCCCAGTTGAAGTGATAGTTCACGCCAGCGCGAACGATATTTCCGTCGAAACGCGCGCGCGCCTGATAGAAGTTCGCGAACATCGGATTGGGGGCGCCGGCCGCCCCTCCCTGCAGAAGTGGCGCAACCAAGCCGTTAGAGGACACCGTGCCGAGATCGTAATAGAGATATTCGACCTTGGCGCTCCAGTTCGGCATGAACATCCACTCGATGCCGCCGCCGGCTGTCCAACCCACGCGCGTATCGGAAAAAGAACCCGTGCCGAAGCCCGGTCCCAACGAGGGATTCGAAATGAACTGCGCGATCGAGAAGGAGGTGTTGACCCCGCCATAGGCGAGACCGCCCGTGCCATAGACAAGCAGCGTCGGCGTGAAGAGCCAGCCGAGGCGACCGCGCACCGTGCCGAGATAGTCGAGGCTCTTGGAAACCGAGGTCGCCGAGACGATTGTATTGCCGAACTGGTCGACAAGACCGGTGGCGAAGTTCCTGCGCGAGTTGCCGCCCGCTACGCCTTGGATGTCGGCTTCGCCCCCCGCCACAAAGCTATTGTAGAATTGCCAGTTGTAGCCGATCTGACCGCCGCCGATGAAGCCGTCGTGATTGGCGCCGAACACGCCCGACGACAGCAGCGCATAATTGCCGGCGAAGATCGCCGCGTTCGGCTGCGCCGGATTGAAGGCGCCCGACCACGCCCCCAGCGTGACATTGTTGCTGCTCGACCAGGTGTAGCCGGCGTTCAGACCGACGTAGAAACCGGTCCAC
>CAZCJY010000003.1:0-28757 GCA_964498975.1 uncultured Methylocystis sp. | reverse complement strand
CTTATGTCGACGCCTATGCCTTTCCGATGATCCGCTGGGGCGCGAAGGCGCTTCCGGACGGGCTCGCGGACTATCCCAACATCGTCGCGCATCACGACCGCATCGCGGCGGATGAAGCGGTTCAGCGCGTGCTGGCGAAAGAGGCGGCCTGAGCGCAAGGGCGTTCGCTTTACCGGGAGAGACGGATGGGGCGATTTGAGGGAAAAATCGCGTTGGTGACTGGCGCTGCGCGGGGCCTTGGCCGGGTGACGGCGCTCGCCTTCGCCCGCGAAGGCGCGAAGGTCGCCCTTGCTGATATTGACGAAGCGGGCGGGGGCGAGACGCTCGACATGATTTGCGCCGCCGGCGGCAAGGGCGTGTTTCTGCGCGCCGACATGCGCGTCGAGCAGGATGTCGAGGCGATGGTGGCGAAGACAGTCGAGGCCTATGGCCGTCTCGATTGCGCCGTGAACAACGCCGGCGTCGTGCGCTTCAAGCCTATCGTCGATGAGACCGAAGAGGGCTTCAATTTCCATATCGACGTCAATTTGCGCGGCGTCTTCTTCTGCATGAAGCACGAGATCCGCCAGATGCGGAAAAACGGCGGCGGGGCCATCGTCAATCAGTCGTCGATCACCGGCAGCCTCACAGGCAATCCGGCGGAAGGCGCCTATGCTGCGAGCAAGGGCGGCGTGGACGGGCTCACCAAGACCGTCGCGCTCGAGGTCGCCAAGGACAATATCAGCGTCAACACCATCTGCGCCTGCGGGATCGACGCGCCCGGCGACGTTTTCCATCAATGGATGGAGAAGGAACGCATTACGCCTCAGGAGGCGGGAAAGCTGTTTCCGATCGGGCGCATGGGCAGGGCGGAGGAGCTGACGGAGGCCGTGTTGTTCCTGTGCTCCGATCAGGCCCGTTTCATCGTCGGCCATCTGCTGGTCGTCGACGGAGGGTGGATCGCGCGCTGACTGGGCGCCGCGGGGGGGAAGACTCCGAGCTTGATTATCTCGCGCGCCTCCCGTAACTTCGCCGCGAAGAGAGGGTGGGACGCGAATGCGCGCAATTCTCGTATATGGAGCGCCAGGATCGGAGCGGGGCTAGGCCCGCCTTCCGCCAATGGCGCTTGACCCAAGGCCCCGAGTGGGCCTTTTTTGTTGCCCGCCGCAGGAAAATAGACGGAAAAAGACGATGTCCAAGGAAATGACCGGCGCCGAAATGGTGGTCGAAGCCCTGAAGGATCAGGGCGTGGAGATTATTTTCGGCTATCCGGGCGGCGCCGTCCTTCCGATCTATGACGTGCTCTTCCATCAGGAGAAGGTGCAGCACATCCTGGTGCGCCATGAGCAGGGCGCGGCCCACGCCGCCGAGGGCTATGCCCGTTCAAGCGGCAAGGTCGGCGTGCTGCTGGTGACCTCGGGCCCCGGCGCGACCAACACCGTGACGGGCCTCACCGACGCGCTGATGGATTCGATCCCGATCGTCTGCATCACTGGGCAGGTGCCGACGCATCTCATCGGCTCCGACGCCTTTCAGGAATGCGACACGGTCGGCATCACCCGCCACTGCACCAAGCATAATTACCTCGTGAAGAATATCGCCGACCTGCCGCGCGTTCTGCATGAGGCCTTTTATGTGGCGTCTTCCGGACGGCCGGGCCCAGTGGTGATCGACGTCCCCAAGGACGTGCAATTCGCGCGCGGCGTTTACGCGCCGCCGCGCAGCGCTGCGCATAAGACATATCACCCGAAGCTCGACGCCGATTTGGAGACGATCCGCACGGCGGCGCGCATGATGGCGGCGGCCAAGCGCCCGGTGTTCTACACCGGCGGCGGCGTCATCAATTCCGGCCCTTCGGCCTCCACGCTGCTGCGCGAACTCGTCGGCCTCACCGGCTTTCCGATCACATCGACCTTGATGGGGCTCGGCGCCTATCCGGGCTCGGGCGAGAACTGGCTCGGCATGCTCGGCATGCATGGCACTTATGAAGCGAATAACGCCATGCATGACTGCGATCTGATGATCGCCGTCGGCGCGCGTTTCGACGACCGCATCACCGGGCGCCTCGACGCCTTTTCACCGGACTCGAAGAAGATTCACATCGACATCGATCGTTCGTCGATCAACAAGAATGTGAAGGTCGATCTCGCCATCGTCGGCGATTGCGCGCATGTGCTCGAGGCCATGCTGCGCATTTGGCGTTCGGAGGCGATGGGCGTCGATAAGCAGCCGCTCGATGATTGGTGGGCGCAGATCGAGGAATGGCGCGCCAAGAAATCTCTCGCCTTCCGCAATTCGGACACGGCGATCAAACCGCAATACGCGGTGCAGCGGCTCTATGCGCTGACCAAGGACCGCGACGTCTATATCACCACAGAGGTCGGCCAGCATCAGATGTGGGCCGCGCAGCATTATCATTTCGAGGAGCCGAACCGCTGGATGACATCGGGCGGGCTTGGCACGATGGGCTATGGCCTGCCGGCGGCGATCGGCGCGCAATTGGCGCATCCGAATTCTCTCGTCATCGACATCGCCGGCGAAGCGTCGATCCTGATGTGCATTCAGGAAATGTCGACGGCGATCCAGTTTCGCCTGCCGGTGAAAATCTTCATCCTGAACAATGAATATATGGGCATGGTGCGCCAGTGGCAGGAGTTGCTGCATGGCGGGCGCTATTCGCACAGCTATTCCGAGGCGCTGCCCGATTTCGTCAAGCTCGCCGAGGCGTTCGGGGCGAAAGGCATCCGCTGCGCCGACCCCGCTTCGCTCGATGCGGCGATTCAGGAGATGATCGGCTATGACGGGCCGGTGATCTTCGACTGCGTTGTCGACAAGGTCGAGAATTGTTTCCCGATGATTCCGTCGGGCAAAGCGCATAACGACATGCTGCTCGCCGACCTGTCCGACGACGCCGGAATCGAGATCGGCTCGGTGATCGACGAGAAGGGAAAGATGCTTGTGTGAGGCGAGCGGGAGCACTGAGTAGGGAGCGCGCATATCCTTACTTGCCTGCCCGCCATCTCACGACACGCCACTTACTGGAACCGCCATGAACGCCCCCGCCTCACCGCCTTCTCCCTATTCCGCCGCGACGCCGAACGCGAAGACCGAAGCGCATACGCTTTCGGTGCTCGTCGACAATGAGCCGGGCGTGTTGGCGCGCGTCGTCGGCCTGTTCTCCGGGCGCGGCTACAATATCGAGAGCCTCACCGTCGCCGAAGTGGCGCATGCCGAGCACCTGTCGCGCATCACCATCCGCACCTCCGGCGCGCCGGAGACGATCGACCAGATCCATCACCAGCTTGAACGACTCGTGCCGGTCCATCAGGTGACGGATCTCACCGTGTCGAAGCGCTCGCTGGAGCGCGAGCTCGCCATGGTTAAAGTGAAGGGCCGCGGCGAGCACCGCACTTTCGCCTTGCAGCTCGCGGAAGCCTTTCGTGCCCGCATTGTCGACGCGACGACCGAGAGTTTCATTTTCGAACTGACCGGCAGGCCCGACAAAATCGACGAATTCATCGATCTGATGCGCCCCATCGGCCTCGTTGAGGTCTCGCGAACGGGCGTTGCGGCCATCTCGCGGGGGCCGGACCCGATCTAGACCGCGAGAATTTTGACCTTCGCGGCGGCCCCGCGTAGAAGAAGCCCGCCAAAGAATTCGACGACGGAAACCCCGTCGTTCCCGCCAAGAGCGCACGCACATCAAGGGAAACAGAGCAAATGCGCGTTTACTACGATCGGGACGCCGACATTAATTTGATCAAGGGCAAGAAGGTCGCCATCGTCGGCTACGGCAGCCAGGGGCATGCGCATGCGCTCAATCTGAAGGACAGCGGCGTTTCAGAGGTCGCGGTGGCGCTTCGCGCCGGCTCGGCTTCCGCCAAAAAGGCCGAAGGCGCAGGGCTGAAGGTGATGAGCGTCGCCGATGCGGCCAAATGGGCCGATGTCGTGATGATGCTGACGCCCGACGAATTGCAGGGCGAAATCTACGCAAATGAACTCGCGCCCAATCTCAAGCAGGGCGCGGCGCTGTTCTTCGCGCATGGCCTCAATATTCACTTCAATTTGATCGAACCGCGCGCCGATCTCGACGTCGCCATGGTCGCGCCAAAAGGTCCCGGACATACGGTGCGCGGCGAATATCTCAAAGGCGGCGGCGTGCCTTGCCTATTGGCTGTGCATCAGGACGCCTCCGGCAACGCCAAGCAGCTGGCGCTCTCTTACGCCTCGGCCATCGGCGGCGGCCGCGCCGGCATCATCGAGACGACCTTCCGCGAGGAATGCGAGACGGATCTTTTTGGCGAGCAAGTCGTGCTCTGCGGCGGGCTGGTGGAGTTGATCCGCGCTGGCTTTGAGACGCTGGTCGAGGCCGGATATGCGCCGGAAATGGCCTATTTCGAATGTCTGCATGAAGTGAAGCTGATCGTCGATCTCATCTATGAAGGCGGCATCGCCAATATGAACTATTCCGTGTCCAACACGGCGGAATATGGTGAATATGTCACGGGCCCGCGCATCATCACCAAGGAAACCAAGGCCGAGATGAAGCGTGTGCTTGACGATATCCAGTCTGGCAAGTTCACGCGCGATTGGATGCTCGAGAACAAGGTCGGTCAGACGTCCTTTAAGGCCACGCGCACGCGCAACAATGCGCATCCAATCGAAGCGGTCGGCGCGCGTCTCCGCGACATGATGCCCTGGATCGGAAAGAACAAGTTGGTCGACAAGGACCGTAATTAGCGCATAATGCTGTAAAAAAAGGCGAGAAAGCTTTTGGATTTTGAGGGGTCCAAAAGCGCCGTCCGCGCAACGCGCGCAGACGGAGGCATCGCCGCAGACGGGGGCGGAATGCACGGACCGGGCGGACGCTCAGGCCAGCTTGTCGACAGCGAAACGCGCCAACGGGTGCATGCGCTCGTGCGAAGTCGGATGAGCCGCGACATTTCGGCGATGGTGAAGCTCTTCGTCGAAGATGTGGAGATCAACTACAATTGCTCCCGGCTTGGCCTTCTTCGGCCTGGACAGTGGCGCGGACGCGACGCGCTGCGTGAACATTTGCGTCGCGTCGATATCGATTATGAACCGCTCGAGTCGGAGATTCTTTCAATACTTGTCGAAGGCGACCGCACCGTGGTGCGTTGGCTAAGCAACTGGCGTCATCGCGGCACTGGCCAAGTGCATCGCATGGACATGGCGCATTTTCTACGCTGGCGGAACGGCCTTGTCGCTGAAATGGACGAGTTCCGCGACGTGCGCTGCGCATCGCGCGCGGCGGACGTTTTGCCGAAGAGCTTTGAGGAAATGCTCGATCCTCGCGGCCCCGGACTTGAGCGAAGCGAAATCGCGCGCCGCCTGATCGCGATGGGAAGCTTTTCCGCGCGAGGTCCCGACGTTGCGCTCATCCGCGACATGTGTTCGCCTGATGTCGTGTGCGAATTCGTCGGCGATCGCACGAAGATCTCTCATGCGGGCCGCTATCGCGGCGTCGACGCGCTGATCAACATCGTGCGCGGCATCGGCGTCGAGTTCGAGCAGCTCGGCTACGCCATGCCGGCGGTCATCGTCGACGGCGCCGCCGCCGCCGCGCGCCGCACGGTGGAATGGCGCCATCGCGGCACCGGCCGGCGCGGCTTGGTCGAACTCGCCGATCTGGTGCGTTTTGAAGACGGCCGCATCGTCGAGATTGTCGAGTTTCGCGACAGCGTCGCGCTCCTGCAGATGCAGGCGTAACCTCAAGCCGTGACTCGCGCGTCGCCTTTCCACCTGCTCGATGTGTTCACGGATCGCCCCTTCAGCGGCAATCAGCTCGCCGTCGTCGAGGACGCAGACGATCTTTCCGACGCGGAGATGCTCGCGATCGCAGGGGAGTTCAACTTCAGCGAGACGGCGTTCCTGTCCAATCCGCGCGATCCTCTCCATACGGCGCGCCTACGCATCTTTACGCCTCGCGCCGAATTGCCCTTCGCCGGTCATCCGACGATTGGCGCGGCCGTTCTCCTCGCCGAAACGCGCGCAGGCGATGTGCTCGCCAAGAGCGACGTGACGATTGCGCTTGAAGCAGGCGTCGGCGTCTTGCGCTGCGAGGCGCTGCGCGGGCGCAGCGGCGTGACCTATGCGCAATTCGCGGCGCCGCTGGCGCCGAGGCGGATGGGGCCGGCGCCGGCCCGCGAAACGCTCGCGGCGGCTTTGTCGCTTGCGCTAGGCGACATCGGCTTTGGCGCGCATGTCGCAACGATCTATTCGGCCGGCGCGCCCATTCTTTTCGCGCCTGTCAGTACGCGGGAAGCGCTCGATCGCGCGCGCCGGGCGCCGGATGTTTTCGCGCGCGCGGCGGAAGGAACGATCGGCGTTTACCTCTACGCGCAGGACGACGCGGAAGCCGCGAGCGCCATCCATGCGCGCATGTTTGCGCATGGGCTTGGTTTCGACGAGGACCCCGCGACCGGTTCGGCGGCGGCCGCCTTCGCCGGCGTCGCGTTTGAATTCGAGAAGCCAGACGACGGCGACCATCAGCTTTTCATCGAGCAGGGCCGCGCCATGGGCCGTCCCTCGCGGATCACGCTGCGCATGAGCGTCGACGCCGGCGCGCTCATAGGGGTCAGCGTCGGCGGACAGGCGGTGCGCATTGGCGATGGGACGCTGCGCCTGTGACGACGCGAGTCTTAGACGTTGATCGGCTCGACTGTCGCTTCGTTGAGCATCGCTGGCGCTTCGAGGAGAGCCACGCCCGGGAAATCGACCGCCATTGGGAGGAGCGGCGCCGCGACAATCACGCGCTCTATGACGGCCCTGTCCTGCTTGCGTGCCGGACCGAACAACTTGTCGACGCGGACGGCGACCGGGTTTTGCGCATGGAGCTTTTCGAGACCCGCTTTTCGCGTTTTCTTGGCTGGCGCGACTTGGGCTGGCCCGATGAGACCGTTTACAACTGCTTCGCCATGCCGGCGGTGCGCGCTTGCGACGGGGCCTATCTGCTGGGTGAAATGGGGCCGAGCCATTCCTGCGCCGGCCAACTCTATTTTCCGGGCGGCACGCCCGATCCATCCGATATCGTCGCGGACGGCGGCGTCGACCTCGTCGGGAGCCTTGTCCGCGAACTCGCCGAAGAGACGGGCCTTGTCGCGCAGGACGGGTGCGCTACGCCGGGCTGGACGGTGATTTTCGATCGCCAGCGCATCGCCTGCATAAAGCGGATCGACTGGGACACGCCGGCCGACGCGCTCCTCGCCCGCGTTCGGGCGTTTCTCGCCGCCGAGCGCGCGCCGGAGCTTGCGGATGCGCATATGGTTTCGAAATTGGTGGCGCTCGGCGACCCGCGCTTGCCGGCGTTTATGGTCAATTATCTCACCCGCGCATTGGGCGAGGATTAGAGGCTGAAATTCCCCGCCCGGCAGGGTAGATTTCCGCGGATGACTCGAACGCAACAACTAGGCGCCGCGCTGACCGCTCCGCAAGCGGCCAATGACGGGCGCATCTTAAGCGTCCGCGCCGGGCTTGACGGGCGCGCGATCGTGCTTGTCGGCATGATGGGATCCGGCAAGAGCGCCATCGGCCAGCGCCTTGCTGTCCGGCTTGGCCTGCCTTTCGTCGACGCCGACGCCGAGATCGTTGCGGCGGCGGGCATGTCCATCCCGGAGATTTTCGCCAAATATGGCGAGCGCTATTTTCGCGACGGCGAGCGGCGCGTTATCATGCGGCTGTTGAACAGCGGCCCTATCGTGCTGGCGACGGGCGGCGGGGCCTTTCTCGATCCGCGCACCCGAGAGCGCATCAGCGAGCGCGGCGTGTCAATCTGGCTCGACGCGGACCTCAAGACGTTGATGAAGCGCGTGCGTCGCAAGAACGACCGCCCGCTTCTGCAAACCGACGATCCGGAGGAAACGTTGCGCCAGCTGATGGAGGCGCGCCGTCCCGTTTACGAACTCGCCGATCTGCGCGTCGAGTCGCGGGACGTTCCGCAGGACGCGATGGTCGACGACACGCTTGCGGCGCTCGCCGCCGGCCTGCCGCGAATTGAAGAAATGCGCCAAGCTGCGCACAGCAAGGGTTTCGCCAAAGCGATGACGCATCTGCATCCGCCGCGCGCGTCAAGCGATCAGGACGCGACGCATCAGGAAATCGTGCGCGTTGCGCTCAGCGACCGCTCGTACGACATCATTATCGGCGCCGGTCTGTTGCAACAAGCTGGCGCGCATATCGCGCGCGTCGCGCCGGAAGCCGCCTGCGCCATCGTGACCGACGAGAACGTCGCGCGGCTGCATCTGCCGACTCTGGAGCAGAGCCTGAAAGACGCTGGCCTGCGCTACGTGACGATCGTCGTTCAGCCTGGCGAAGCCTCGAAGTCGCTTGCCGTCTATGGCCGCGTCTGCGACGAGGCGCTGGCGGCGAAAATCGAGCGACGCGATCTCATCGTCGCGCTTGGCGGCGGCGTGGTGGGCGATCTCGCGGGCTTCGTCGCCGCAAGCGTGCGGCGCGGCTCGCGCTTCGTGCAGATTCCAACGACCTTGTTGTCGCAAGTCGATTCTTCCGTCGGTGGCAAGACGGGGATCAATTCGCCGCACGGCAAGAATCTAATCGGCGCCTTCCATCAGCCCTCGCTTGTGCTCGCGGATGTCGACGTCCTGCAAACGCTGCCGCCGCGCGAATTTCGCGCTGGCTACGCCGAAGTGGTCAAATACGGCCTCATCGGCGACATACGCTTTTTCGAATGGCTGGAAGCCGACGCCGAAGCGGTCTTCCACAGCCGGCCCGAACAGATTTGCGCGATCGCGGTCAGCTGCGAGACGAAAGCGACGATCGTCGCGCGCGACGAAACGGAGCAAGGCGAGCGGGCGCTGCTCAATCTTGGCCACACCTTCGGCCACGCCTTCGAACGTCTCACGGGTTACGACAGCGCGCGGCTCGTCCATGGCGAGGGCGTCGCGATCGGCATGGTATGCGCGGCGCATTTTTCCGCCCGCCTTGGCCTTTGCGACTTCTCCGTCGCGGAACGGGTCGAGCGCCATCTCAAGGGCGTCGGTCTGCCGACGAAGATTCGCGATATCGCTGGTTGGAGCGCCGACGCGCGAGCGATTCTCGACGCAATGTATCAGGACAAGAAGGTCGAGCGCGGCGCGCTCACCTTCATTCTCATGCGCGGCATCGGCCAAGCCTTCATCGCCAAGTCCGTTGAGGCCAACGACGTGCTTAAATTCCTCGAAGACGAATTGACCCGGACATAGTCCCATGCACGGTCTTGAATCTGGTGCGCCGCAAGTCGACATCTGGACCGCGGTTCTGATCGTCATCCTCTGTGTGTTTCTCTCGGCTTTCTTCGCGGGTTCGGAAACGGCGCTCACCGCCGCTTCGCATGCGCGCATGCATACGCTGGAAAAGGAGGGCGACAAGCGCGCCGGCGCCGTCAATCGATTGCTGCGCCAGCGCAACCGTATGATCGCCGCGCTGTTGCTTGGCGGCACTTTGGTCAATATCGGCGGTTCTGCCTTTACGACAAGCGTGCTCGTCGTCGTGGCGGGCGAGAACGGCGCGGTCTACGCCACGATCATCATGACCGTGCTTCTCTTGGTTTTCGCCGAGGTTCTGCCCAAGACGCTGGCGATCAATCATCCCGACGAGATGTCGCTGCGCGTTGCGAAATATATCGCGCCTTTCGTGCGCGTCGTGGGACCCTTGCTCGCCGGCGTCGAATATGTCGTGCGCACGGTGCTTAACCTCGCCGGCGTCGAGGTCGGCCACGGCCGCACCGTGCTCTCGCCCTATGACGAGCTCAAGAGCGCCGTCGATATTCTGCATGAGGAAGGCAATGTCGAGCGCTCGGCGCGCGACATGTTTGGCGGCGTGCTCGATTTGCAGGTGCTGCATGTCTCGGATGTGATGATCCATCGCACCAAGATGCGCACGATCGACGCCGACCTGCCGGCTGCTCAGATCGTGCGCGAAGTGCTGGCGTCGCCCTTCACCCGCATGCCGTTGTGGCGCGAGCGGCCGGACAATTTCGTCGGCGTGCTGCATTCCAAGGATATGCTGCGGGCGCTCGACGCCGCCGGCGGCGACGCCTCGAAGATCAATGTCAGCGAAGTGATGTTCGCGCCCTGGTTCGTGCCGGAGGCGACAACGCTTGAGGATCAGCTCGAAGCCTTTCTCAAGCGCAAGACTCATTTCGCGCTGGTCGTCGATGAATATGGCGAGGTGATGGGACTGGTGACGCTTGAGGACATTCTCGAGGAAATCGTCGGCGACATTCGCGACGAACATGACCTCGCTGTGCAAGGCGTGCGGCCGCAGCCCGACGGATCGGTCCTCGTCGACGGCGCCGTGCCGGTGCGCGATCTCAATCGCGTCATGGCGTGGAGCCTGCCCGACGAGGAAGCGACAACGATCGCCGGCCTCGTCATTCACGAGGCCGGCGCGATTCCGGAGGCCGGTCAGATCTTCACCTACCACGGCTTTCGTTTCGAAGTGATGCGCAAGATTCGCAACCGCGTCACGGCGCTGCGCGTCACGCCGCAGGAGCTGCGCGAAGAGGCATAGGCGGCGCGTTTAGATTTCGGCTGAAATTGTGGCGTGCAATCCTTCGGGGTGGAAAGAAAGCGCAATGTCGCCGCGCATCTGGCGCGCCAGCACGCTTGTCAGCAGAAAATGGCCGACGCCGGTGCGCTGCGGGCGCTCGACCGCTGGGCCGCCGCTCTCCGCCCAGTCCAGGACGAGACGTGGCCGCTCCCCGTCATGCTCGATGCGCCAGCCGATCGTAACGTGTCCTTCAGGGCGCGACAGCGCGCCATGCCGCTCGGCGTTCGACAGCAATTCATGAAGCGCCACGCCCAGCGCCAGAGCGACTTCGGAGCGCAATTCGACGTCTTCGCCTGCAAGCGCGATTTGCGTGGCGTCGTCCGCTTTGGACTCAAGCGCCATTCCGATCAGATCGCGCAGCGACGTCCGCTCCCAGGATGTCTGAGCGAGTATGGTGGAGATGCGGCTCAAACACTGCACCCTGTCGGAAAAGTCGGTTCGAAAGCTTGAAAAATCCCTAGCGGTCCGCGCGGTGATATTGGCGATGCCCTGAATCATCGCGAGCGAATTATTGACCCGGTGGTGCAGTTCCAGATTCATGATGCGCTTGTGCATCTCCGCCGTTTTGACGTCATTGATGTCGGTGACGGCGACGATCGCGCCGATCACGGCGCCCTGTTCGTCGCGGATAGGCGCGCCGACGATATTGATCCAGACAAAGCCGCCGTCCCCGCGCGCATATCTGCACTCCAGCGTGGGATGATTCTCCCCGGCCAGCGCGCGGGCGAGCGGATATTCTTCGCCCGCCACCGGCCGGCCGTCTTCATGGAACGCCTTCCATTGATCATAGTCCGCTGTGTTTTCGGAGTAGAGCACCGGATGGCGCAGGATCGCCTCGATAACGTGGTTGCCCTCGACAATGCGCCCGTTCGGCGCTTCGGCGATCAAAATTCCCACAGGTACCGCGTCGAGAATGGCGTGCAGCCGGCCGGTCACTCCCGGGCCGGCCAGAGTCGATTTCTTCGCCAGGAGATCATCCAACTCAGAGAGTTTTTGCCGTTTTTCGCGCAAACGTCTGTCGAATTCCTGGATTGTTTGGGCGATCGCGTCGACCGCCGCGACGCCGGTGTCGTCCCAAGGCGCATGCTCGCGCGCCTTTACGGTTAGCGTCAGCGCTTGGAGCTTCTGATGCGCGCGTTGAAAAGCGTCGCGCATCCGCGTCAGCCAAAGAATCGCTGCGATGCTGATAAGGAGGACGAAGGCGAGGGCGCCCGCAACGATTGGCCAAATTGCGCCGCGTTCGGACACGGTGGCGGCGGCGGCCTGCTGCAAAGGGACGGCGGCGAAGAGCGCCGTCATTCCCATCAACCCCATCCGCCGTTCAAAGTCGCGGCCGAAAGCAGTCCATGCAGCTGGTTCCGCTCCGCTGGGAAAGCAGTAGGGCGCATCCAAGGCGAGGCTTTTGGTCATTCAACCCGTCAGCCATTTCTCTCGTGTGGTCATTATGACAAGGGTTGCAATGGCGAGATAGCGCGGAATTTGCAGGTTTCCAGTGAGAATATCCTGCGGGGCGCCAGGGGCCGACGTTTAGACGACCCGCCCCGGCCGCCGCGAAGCGATATCCGAGACCGTCTGGTCGCTGTCGATGTCGCTTACGCTGGTGAGGCCCAGATTTTCCGCAAGCTTGGCGCGGGCGCGGTTGAGGCGGCTCTTGACCGTGCCGATCGGGACGTCACAAACCACCGCCGCTTCTTCATAGGAAAGCTCGGTAATTCCGATCATCAGCAGGATTTCACGGTGTTCAGGGGCGAGTTTGTTGAGGGCCCTCTGAACGTCCGACATTATCGCCTTCGATTCTTGCCCGCCTTTGACCGGGATTTGCTCGGCGAGGACGCTATCGACATCCTGAACCTCGCGCGATCGTTTCCGATATTCCGAGAAATAGGTGTTCCGCAGGATGGTCACCAACCAGGCGCGGAAATTTGTATTGGCTTGAAAAGAATCCGCATGCGACCAAGCCTTGACCAGGGTGTCCTGGACCAAATCGTCAGCTTGACTGTAGGAGCCGCAGAGCGAAATGGCGAAAGCGCGCAGATAGGGCATCTGCGCCACCATTCGCTTTCCAAAGGCCTCGTCGGTCATTTTTTTGCGCGCTGCTTGGCTTCCAGCTGCGCGAGCAGCACTGAAAATTTATGTGGGATAGGCTGATGAATTAAATCATCGCAATAGGCGCGAAAAACTCGACCAAGCTGCGCCTGAACCTTTGGGTCCAGCATAACGCCGTCCTGTTCCTGCGCAATATCCTTGTCCTGCTCCTGCGTAAATTCGTTTGGGGAGTGCGAACCAAGAGCCTGGCCGATAATTGGGCGACCGCCGCCGTCCTCATGATTGTCGCCTTGGCTCATTCTCGACCCCAAAAAAACGCTGCGCCCCTCATACGGGGCTCCCCGCGTCCGCGACCCTCACTTGTCGCAACGCGCTACAACACCAATTGTTCCGTGATTGCAAGAGGCTGTGATCTTGCGATCGAGGGCTCAACCGATTTGACACTGGCGTTTCGCCGTTTAAACAGGATGTCGCAATGAACCTTTCCCGAGAAATCGCCGCGCACTTGCCCTACCTTCGTCGGTTCGCGCGGGCGCTGTGCGGCTCGCAAAAGGGCGGCGACGCCTATGTGGTGGAGACGCTTGAGGCCCTTGTCGCGGACCCAGACGCTTTTCCAGCCAATATGTCGCCGAAGGTCGGCCTTTATCACCTGTTCATGAAATCGTGGTCCTCGATTCGGCTCAACACCGAAGCGATGCCGACCGACGAGATTTCGGCGGCCCAGCGCAACATTAGCCTGCTGACGCCGCGTTCGCGCCAAGCGTTTCTGCTGCGCACCGTCGAAGGATTCTCAGCCGCGGACGCGGCCGCGATTCTGGGCGTGACGGAGCAGGATGTCGAAGCGCTCGTCAAGGAGGCGGGCCGCGAGATCGCCGAGCGCGTCGCAACCGACGTGCTGATCATCGAGGACGAAGCGCTCATCGCGCAGGACATAGAGTTCATTGCGCGCGATCTTGGCCATAGGGTGATCGGCATCGCGCGCACGCATCGCGAAGCGATCGAACTGTCCAAGCAGCAGCAGCCGGGACTAATTCTCGCCGACATCCAACTTGCTGACGGCAGTTCCGGTTTGAACGCCGTAAACGAAATGCTTGAGAGTTTCGATTCGCCCGTGATCTTCATCACCGCATTTCCGGAGCGCCTGTTGACGGGCGAGCGACCGGAGCCGGCCTTCCTGATCAGTAAGCCCTTTAAGGTCGACACGGTGAAGGCGACGATCAGCCAGGCGCTATTCTTCGAGCGCAAGGCCTCACGCGTGGCTTGAGCGCGGCGCGTTTGGCTGCTGCGAATGCCGAGTCGAGCTCAAGTCTCTTTGCCAAATGCGCGCCGCGACCCAATTAAATTGCGCGTCATCATCATCAAATTGGCGCTTTGGCGCGTTAGTTTGCGACACGCAGATATTTTTTGGATGTTGGGCCGCTCGCCGCTGAGCGTTTGCCCGATTTCGCGGCGAGCCCTAGCGAAGGCTTAACCAGAGGGCGACTTAAACCGTGGCCGGCGAAGCTGTAACGGATTTTGACGTCGCTCCCGAGATGGAGCGGCGCGCGCGTACGCGCTGGCGCGAGTTCTGCAAACTGGCCCTGAAGTTCTGGACTGGCGAAACACGGCGCCGCGCTTGGCTCCTTACTTTTTTCGTCGCGCTGTTCATTGCGTTGCAGCTTGCGGCGCAGCTCAGCATCAATGTCTGGAACCGAAGTTTTTTCGACGCCCTCGAGGGCAAGAATGTCGATGTGCTTTGGCGCGTCGTCATCATATTGCCGGCGCTCGTTGTGTTCAGCGGCGTGGCCGCCAGCGGCGCGCTCGTCGCGCGCATGACGATGCAAACGCATTGGCGCGAATGGCTCACCAAGACATTGGCCGGATGGTGGCTCGAGGATCAGCGCTACTATCGTCTCGTGATCGCCGTCGAGGAGCAGACGTCGCCGGAATATCGGATCGCAAAAGACGTCCAGCTTGCTATCGACCCGCTCGTCGAATTCGCCGTCGGCTTTGTGACGGCGTTCGCGACGGCGTCAGCCTTCATCGGCGTTCTCTGGACAATCGGAGGTTCGGCCGAACTGGACCTCTTTGGCGCGCGGATTTTCCTGCCCGGCTATCTTGCGATCGCCGCCGTCGTCTATACCGCGATCGCCGGGGGTCTTGCTTATGTCGCCGGTCGGCCTCTCGTGGCCGCTGTCGCTCACAAGAACGAGTCAGAAGCGCAATTCCTGGCCGAACTCACCCGCATAAAGGAGAACGCCGAAAGTATCGCGCTCATTCGCGGTGACGCCGACGAACTGAGCTCTATCCTGCAAAACTATCAGCGGGTGGTCGCCGCATGGCTTCGGCAGATACGGCGCAATGGCGTAATCGCCAGCGTGCAGAGCGCCAATGGCGCGCTGGTGCCGCTCGTGCCGCTTGTGCTGGTCGCGCCCAAATATCTTTCGGGCGCATTGACGCTCGGCGCGGTGATGCAGCTCGCCTCCGCCTTCATCGCGGTGCAGGTCTCCTTGAATTGGTTCATCGACAATTTTGTCCGCGTCGCCGAATGGATGGCCTCCGCCAATCGCGTCGACGAACTGGCGGAAGCGCTGGAGAGCCTCGATATCGCCGTCATCATGGACGAAAAGGAGTTCATCGACTTCGGCGTCAGCGATGACGACAAGATTCACATTCAGGATCTGGCCGTCGCGCATCGCAGCGGGCGCATCGTGGTCGCCGGCGCCAATATCGTCATTTTGGCCGGCGATAAGCTGCTTCTCGGCGGCGCGAGCGGAACGGGCAAAAGCACGCTCGTGCGCGCCTTGGCAGGTCTCTGGCCATGGGGCTCGGGACGCATTCTGTTGCCCAGGGACGCGCATATCGTCTTCATTCCGCAAAAGCCATATATCCCGCTAGGGACGCTCCGTCAGGCGCTGCTCTATTCGATTTCGGACAAGGAAATTACGGAGGATATGATACAGGGCGCGATGCGCCGCTGCGGCCTCGGCTATCTCGTCAGGCATCTCGACGAAGAGCGGCGCTGGGATCAGACGCTTTCGGGCGGCGAGCGCCAGCGCATCGCCTTCGCCCGCCTGCTGCTGCAAAGACCGCGGATCATCATCATGGACGAAGCCACATCGGCGCTCGACGAAGAGAGTCAGGCTTCGATGTTGCGGCTCTTCAATGAAGACCTCGCCTTTGCCACCGTCATCAGCGTCGGCCATCGCTCCGGCATGGAAGATTTTCACGACAAGAAGCTGCTCCTCGAACGGCGCCCTGCCGGCGCGCATATGACGAGCCGCAAACTCCAGAAATCGCTCTGGCATTTGTTCGACGACGCGGCGCTCTACTGATCTTGAGATCACCCGCCCGGTTGCGCGAGAAGTCTGCGGATCTCAGGGAGGCATGAGCCACAATTCGTTCCTGCACGCAGCGTCTTGCCGATGGCCGCCGTCGTGGTGCAGCCGGCGCTTATCGCTGCCTCAATCCGCTTCGCGCCGACGCCAAAGCACGCGCAAATGACGGGGCCATCGTCCGCGACGCCGTCTGGCGCGCGCCCGGAGAGCAGCGCTTTGCGCTGCGTGTCGCTCAACTGCTTGCGCGCAAAGAGCGCAATGATGGAATCCCAGGAGGCCCGCGTGGGAGCGATGAAAAGCGCCGCGACAAGGCGCTCGTCGATCCATGCGGCGGCGCGATAGACGTCGCGCACTTCGTCAAAATATTCAATTACGCCATCCGTCCCGAAGGATTCGCGAAAGAAAGAGCGCCATTCATGGGCCGTCGTATCGCCAGCGAGGCGATAGCCCCAGCCGCCCTCTATGGCGACGCGCGTGCGCCAACATTCAGGCGGCGTCGCCATTCTCTCGCGTGACAGCAGGAAGCCCTGCGATGAAAAGCAGCGCGGCGCGATATGCGCAGGCGTCGCTTTGGCTTCCGGTTGACCCGAAAATGGATCGGTGAAGGGCGCGACCAGCGCGCCAACACGGCCATGCGACGCGGTTTCATCGCTCCAATGGATGGGCGCGAAAATCTGTCCTTCCGGCTGACGATCCGTCACGACCGCGCGCAGGACGCAAGAGCCCCAGTCCGTGGCGACGGTCGCGAATCCGCCATCGCTGACATTGTACGATTGAGCGTCATGTGGGTTGATTTCGACGAAGGGCTCGGCAATGTGTCGCGCGAGCCGTTGGCTTTCGCCAGTGCGCGTCATCGTGTGCCACTGGTCGCGTACGCGTCCCGTGTTCAGCCGCAGCGGACGTCGTGGCGAAAGCTTTGTCTTTAGCGTCGGCTCGTCCGGCGCGACGAAATTGGCGCGTCCGTTCGCCGTATTGAATTCACCCTTGGCGAAGAGCCGCTCGCGACCGCGCAACTCGCCGATGCGGATCGGCCATTGCGTCGGTTCGAGCGCGTCATAGGCGGCCTCCGAAAGGTCCATGAGACCGCCGAGATCGAAGTCGCGCGCGCCGTCATTCTCGAATGCCGATAGCGCGGCGTGTTCGCGAAAGACATCGGCCGGACCGGCATAGTCGAAACCACTAAATCCCATACGCTTGCCGACGTCGGCCACGATCGCCCAATCCGCGCGGGCTTCGCCGGGCGACGGCAGAAACGGACGCTGACGCGACAGGCGACGCTCGGAATTCGTCACCGTTCCATCCTTCTCACCCCATGCCTGCGCTGGAAGCAAGACATTCACGCCAGCGTTGATCGTGTCGTTGGACGCCACATTGTCGGAAACGACAAGATAGTCGAGTCGCTTCAGCGCGGCGCGTGCGCCATCGGCGTTGGGCAAGGAAACAGCGGGGTTGGTGCCGATGATCCAAAGCGCCTTGATCTCGCCGCGCTCGATGGCGTCGAACATCTGCACCGCCTTATGGCCTTCGTGCGTCGCCATGCGCGGCGCTTTCCAGAAACGCCTCACGCAATCGATGTTCTCGGGATCGAAGCCCATATGCGCGGCGAGCTGATTGGCGAGTCCGCCAACCTCGCGTCCGCCCATGGCGTTGGGCTGACCCGTCAGTGAGAAGGGCGATGCCCCGGGTTGGCCAATACGACCCGTCGCGAGATGGCAATTGACGATGGCGTTGACCTTGTCGGTTCCCTGCGCAGACTGATTGACGCCTTGCGAGAACGCCGTCACGACGCGCGGCGTGCGCAGGAACATGTCGAAGAAGCGCGCGATCTCGGCTTCGGGCAATTTGGTCTTCGCGGCGGTCGCCGCAATTGTCGGGGCCATCCCGCGCGCCGCCGCCATCGTCGCGTCTAAGCCTGTTGTGTGATTTCCAATGAATTCGGAGTCGAGCGCGCCGGTTTGGCTGAGATAAACGAGCAGACCGCTGAAAAGCGCTTGATCCGAGCCAGGCGCGAGTTCGAGAAAAAGATCGGCGGCTTCCGCCGTAGCCGTCCGTCGTGGATCGATGACGACAAGCTTCGCCCCGCGCGCCTCCTTGTTGCGCAGGATGCGCTGAAACAGAATTGGATGACACCATGCGGCGTTCGAGCCGACGAGCACGATGAGGTCCGCTATGTCGAGATCCTCATAGCAACCCGGGACGGTATCGGCGCCGAAGGCGCGCCTGTGGCCGGCGACGGTCGACGCCATGCACAAGCGCGAATTCGTGTCGACATTGGCCGAGCCGATGAAGCCTTTCATCAGCTTGTTGGCGACGTAATAGTCTTCCGTCAGCAACTGGCCGGACAGATAGAAGGCGACGGCGTCAGGGCCATGACGCTCGATCACGCGATGAAACGCATTGGCTACATCGTCCAGCGCCTCGTTCCAGTCGACGCGCTGCAAGCCGCCGTCCTCGTCGCGGCGCATGGGATGAAGCAATCGCGCGTCGAGCCCCAGCGTCTCGCCCAATGCGGAGCCCTTGGAGCAAAGCCTGCCGAAATTCGCCGGATGCGTTGGATCGCCGGCGATGCTGGCGCCGCCGTCGCCATCCGGCGTCGCAAGGACGCCGCATCCGACGCCGCAATATGGACAGGTCGTTCTCGCCGGCTGGCGGACGACGTCGTTGAGTTCAGTCGACGACGTTTCCCGATCCGTTGGCGACTGGGCGTCGTCAAGCATCGTCGCCTCAATAGACATCTTGCTGATAGCGGCCGGCGCCTTTGAGGTTCACAACAAAGGCGATCGCCTCGTCTACGCTGCGCGCGCCATATTGCGCGACGATATCGACGAGCGCGCGCTCCACGTCCTTCGCCATGCGCTTCGCGTCGCCGCAAACATAGATATGTGCGCCATCGGCAAGCCATGACCACAACTCGCGGCCCGATTGGCGCATACGATCCTGCACATAGAATTTTTCGCCGCCGTCGCGCGACCAGGCCAGCGACAGCCGCGTAAGCAGCCCAAAGTTTTTCATCGCCTCCAGCTCGTCGGCGTAAAAGAAATCATGTGTCGAACGTTGATGGCCGAAGAAGAGCCAATTCGCGCCTGGCGCATGGGTCGCAGCGCGCTCCTGCAGGAAGGCGCGAAACGGCGCAACGCCCGTGCCCGGTCCGATCATGATGATCGGCGTTTTTGGGTTCTCCGGCAGCGCGAAATTATGCGCCGCTTGCACATAGGCTGGCAGCGTTTCGCCGGGCGAGATGCGTTCGGCAAGAAATGTTGAGGCGACACCGGACCTTTTGCGCTTGCCAACCACATAGCGCACGGCGTCGACGGTAAGCGACAGACGGCCCGGCCCCGCCTTAGGGGAGGACGAAATCGAGTATAGGCGCGGCTGCAAAGGTTCGAGCGCCTCGACAAAGGCTTCCGGATGCGGGCGCATGCCCGAGAATTTCTGCAAGGCGGCGAGCACGTCGAGCGTCGCCGCGTCGCCGTCGGGATCTTCCCCCTGCGCCAAGAGGCGCGCCTTTTCGCGCGTCGCGCCGCCGGTGATGAAGGAGATCAATTCGAACAGCGCGTCCGGCGCCGGCGCAAGCGAGCAGTCGTCACGCAGAACGTCGCGCAGCGCCTTGCCGCGCACTTGCGTGACATGCGAGGCGCCGAGCATGGCGATGATTTGATCGACGAGGCCGAGCTCATTCTTGGCGAAGACGCCGAAGGAGTCGCCGGGCCTATAGTCGATCCCGCTTTCCGAGAGATCGAACTCGATGTGCCAGGTCTCCTTTTCGGAGCCTTCCTTGTTCAGGCGTCGTCGCGAGAGGAACTTGGCTTTCGCCGGCGCTTCGCGTGAACGCCCAAGATTCGATTGTGGTTGAGCATCCGCCTTCTCTGCCACGACCGGCGCAGCAACGGCGCCTTTCGACATCTCCTCGAAAAGCGCTTTCAGCTGACGCGCCGTATCCTTGCCGCCGGGCGCGCAGAGATTGAGCCGCTCTTCCTGTCGCGTGGCGATGGCGTCCGCGTATTTTTCACAGTCATAGCCACATTGCCCGCAATCCTGCTGCGCCATCGCCGCCATCATGCGTCGCCGCAGCGGCCGGCCATCCGCGAGCTTCATGCGGGCATCGAGCGCGAGCGTCTGATCATGCCATGGCGCTTCGCCGTCGTCGCCATTGGACATGATGGCGGCGTTGTGCGCAGCGCTCAGCGGCGTGACGGTAGAATTTTCCGGCGAGGTCAGCCCGGCGAAAAAGCCGTTCAGCCAAGAACGCTGCTCGGGCGAGAATGGCGCCGATTCCGGCACGAGATCCAAAATTGCGGGTTGAGCTATCTCATTCATACGATCGCCTCCGCATCCGCAAGGCGATGCATGGCGTCGATATCGAGCCGGCGCGCGAAGGCCGCCAATGTTTCATCTGCGTCGGCGCGATTATTGAGATAGGCGCGCAAAACGCGGGCTACGGTCTTTGGCGCGTCTTCTGCCTTGATATTTGCATAAAGGTCGCGGCCGATCGCCGCTTCTTCCGCAAAGCCGCCGCCGATGAGAATATTGTAGCCTTCGACCGTGTCGCCCTCTTCGTTGATCGGCACGCGGGCGGCGATGAGGCCGATGTCGCCGATATAGTGCTGCGCGCAAGAGTGATGACAGCCGGTGAGATGAATGTTGATCGGCGTCTCAACCGGCGCTGCTTTCTCGCAATAGGCGGCGATCTCTTCTGCGTGACGCTTGGTGTCGGCGGCGGCGAAGCGGCAGCCGAAATTTCCCGTGCAGGCGACTAGGCCGGCGCGGAGCGCCGAAACTTCAGTCTTCAAGCCGAGCGCGTCAATGGCGGCGATCGCTCTTTCGATATTCTCATCCTTGACGCCCGTTAGAAGTAGATTCTGCCAAACGGTGAGACGAAGTCCGCCGTCCCCGAAGTCATGGGCGACAGCGGCGAGGCCGCGCGTTTGCGCAGGCGTCAGACGGCCAACCGGCAAGGCGACGCCGATCCAATTCAGCCCTTCCTGTTTTTGCCTATGGACGCCAATATGGGCCATGCGATCCTGACGCGGCCGCACGGCGATCGCCTCTTGCGGGACGCGGAGCAATTTGCGCCCGAGCTTCTCCTCGACGGCCAACAGGAATTTATCGAAGCCCCAGGCGTCAAGCACATATTTAAGACGCGCCTTGGCGCGATTGGTTCGATCGCCCGCTTCGATGAAAACGCGCAGGGTTTTGTCTGCGACTTCGATGGCGTCGTTCGGACTAACAATGGCGCCCGTATCGCGCGCAAAATCCTTATGGCCAGTAATTCCGCCGAGCATCAGACGGAAGTAAACCCCCGGCTCGACGCCGAATCCCTCGCGAATCTCGACGGCCTGAAAGCCGATGTCATTCGTATCCTCCAGCGCGCCGATCGATCCGCCGCCGTCGAAGGCGACGTTGAATTTGCGCGGCAGGCCATAGAGCGAGCGATCGTTCAATATGTGATGATGCAGCGCGCGCGCATAGGGGCGGGTATCGATCAGTTCCTGCGGATCGGCGCCGGCTGTCGGCGTTCCCGTGACATTGCGAATATTGTCGGCGCCGGCGCCCTTGCTCCACAGACCCAGCGACTCGACGCCTTCGATCATCGCAACGGCGTTTCTCGGCTCAATCTCACGTATTTGAACGTTCGCGCGCGTCGTCACATGCAGATAGCCGCCGCCGTATGTTTCGGCGAGATCGGCGAGGCCGGCGAACTGCCAGTGGGTCAGAACGCCATTGGGAATGCGCAGCCGGCACATATAGGCGCTTTGCGCGGGCGCCACGTAAAAGAGACCATAGTAGCGCCAGCGGAAATTATCGGCAGGCTTCGGCGCTTCATTATCGTGCGCTTGCTTCACGAGGCGCGGATAGGCGTCGAACGGATGCTCTTCGCGCTTCCATTTCTCCTGATCGGTCAGCTTTCGCCCTTCCGCGAGCGTGTGGTCTTGCGCGGCAAAATGCGCGGCGTCTGGCCCCATGGGCGTCGTCGGCGCTGGTGTCGCTGGCGAGTTCCCCGATCGGCCGCCCGCTCTGGCGGCGCCAAGTCCCGCGGCAAAGCCTTCGAGATAGCGCTTCTGGTCGAGCGTGAAATCGACTGACATGTCATGCGGCCTTTGGAAGCTGTGCGTCCACGCCGAACATGAGCGTATCGCGGCGGTCGGAAATGTCCTCGCCCGCCCGCATGAGGGCGAGATAATCGAGCGCACAAGAGGTATCGCCGACGAGCTCAGCGCCGACAAGGCGGTTGGCCTCGACGACAAGCTTGCGATAGACGCCGGCGCGCGGATCGGAATAGCTGATGATTTCGGCGCTCTCTCCGCCCATAAAGTCGCCGGCGGAAAAGACGCCGACGCCCGAAACCTTGAGATTGGTGGCGACGAGACTGCCGCCGTAGCGCGCATCGCGCCCCGCAAGAACGGCGGCGAGCGCGCGCGCTTGTTCGTAAGCCGGCTCGACGAGGCCGTAGCAAACGCCTCTATGTTGCGCGCATTCGCCGAGCGCATAGACGCCGGCGACATTTGTCGCGAGACTATCATCGACGACAATGCCGCGCTCACTCGCAACCCCCGCCGCCCGGGCCAAATCTAGATTCGGCCGCACGCCCACGGCGAAAATCACGGCGTCCACGTCAAGGCGTCGACCATCTGCCAGCGCAAGGCCGCGCACGCTCTTCTCGCCGATTATCCCGACCGTGTTGGCGTTTAAAAGCACGCGCACGTCTTTCGCCTCGACAAGCTGTTTCAGCAACGCCGCGCCGGGCGCGTCGAGCTGGCGCTCCATCAATCTGTCCATCACATGCAGGAGCGTGACCTCGGCGCCGCCTCTGGCGAGGCCATAGGCGGCTTCAAGCCCGAGCAGCCCGCCGCCGATTACCGCGACCTTCTTCTTCGCACGCGCGAGGTCGGAAAGCGCGTCAACGTCGGCGCTGTCACGAAAAACATGAACGCCGTCGAGATCCACGCCAGGAATCGGCAATCGCGTCGCCTGTGAGCCGGTCGCGAAGACGAGCTTCGAAAACGCGATGCGTTTTCCGTCGGCCAGCAAGACTTCGCGCGCCGTCATGTCGACGACGCTCGCCTTGCAGCCATAGCGCAGCGTCACGCCGTGATCGCGCCACCATTGTGCGGGGTGAAGTTCGATGTCGCGCGCATTGGTCTTGCCGGCGAGAACCGAAGAGAGCAAGACGCGATTATAGGCGAGACGCGGCTCTTCGCCGATCACGGCAATGGCGAAGCGGCCCAGGGCGACGCGGGACAGCTCCTCAACCAATTTCGCGGCCGCCATGCCGTTGCCGATGATGACAAGCGGTTCGCTCATTCTCGTCGCTCCTTACGCCGCTTCCACATAGCTGTGGCGCTCATAGAGGAACTCGAGCACGCGTCGCCGGCATTCGAGATAGATGGGATCGACGGCGAGCGCGACACGGTCGCGCGGCCGTGCGAGCGGCACGGGGAGAACTTCGCCGATCGTCGCGCGCGGGCCGTTCGTCATCATCACGATGCGGTCGGAGAGAAGCACGGCTTCATCAACGTCATGTGTGATCATCATCACGGTGGCGCCGAGTTTCGTCTGCAGCGCCATCACCTGATCCTGCAGATGGGCGCGCGTCAGAGCGTCGAGCGCGCCGAATGGCTCGTCCAGCAGGAGAATTTTCGGCTCCATGGCGAGCGCGCGGGCGATGCCGACGCGCTGCTTCATGCCGCCGGATATTTCGCCAGGGCGTTTGTCCTTCGCGTGAGTCATTTGCACGAGATCGAGCATGCGCATGGTGCGCTCATGACGTTCGGCGCGGGTTTGTGTTTTCCGGAAGACCTTGTCTACGGCGAGGCGCACATTGTCGTAAGCCGAAAGCCAGGGAAGCAATGAATGGTTCTGGAAGACCATTGCGCGGTCGGGCCCCGGCTCGTTTACTTCCCGCTCTTCGAGAATGACGCCGCCGCTCGTCGCTGAAAGCAGGCCGGCGACAATGTTGAGCAGCGTGGACTTGCCGCAGCCCGAATGGCCGATGATGGAGACGAACTGGCCCTTTTCGACGCGCAGGCTGACGTTTTCGAGAACTTTCGTCGCGGCCGCGCCGCGCGCAAAAGTCTTGTCGACATTCTCGATCTTGAGAAAATTGGACATGGCGTATTCTCCTAGCTGGCTTGCGCGCCGCGCGTGACCAAGGCGCCGAAGAAGCCGACGACACGATCGAGAATGAAGCCAGTGAGGCCGATGTAGAGCAGCGCGACAAAAATGTCGGGCAGCCGCGAGGAATTCCAGGCGTCCCAGATGAAGAAGCCGATTCCGACGCCGCCTGTCAGCATCTCGGCGGCGACGATGGCGAGCCAGGAAAGGCCGATGCCGATCCGAAGGCCCGTGAAGATGTAAGGCGCGGCGCTCGGCGCCACGATCCGGAAGAAGAACTCAAGCGGGTTGAGCCGCAACACCGCCGCGACGTTGCGATAATCCTGCGGAATATTACGCACGCCGACCGCCGTGTTGATGATGATCGGCCAGATCGAAGTGATGAAGATCACGAATATCGCCGAAGGGCGGCTATCCCGAAAGGCAGCGAGCGAGATCGGCAGCCAGGCGAGCGGCGGCACCGTGCGCAACACCTGGAAGATCGGATCGAGGCCCCGCGTCGCCCATTGCGATTGCCCGACGAAAGCGCCGAGAATGACGCCCGCGACGCTCGCCAGCCCGAAGCCGACTGCGACGCGTTGAAGCGAGGTCAGCACGCGCCAGCCGAGGCCAATGTCCTGCGGCCCATTGACGAAGAACGGATGCAGAATGAGATCATTCGCCTCCGTCCAGATGCGTAATGGCGAAGGCAGCGCCGAATCGGGCTTCGCGCATATGATCTGCCAAACGAGGAGGATCAGCGCGCACATGATAAGCGGCGGCAAGGTCGCCGCGAAGAAGGCGCGAATCTGCGTCTGATATTTGATCAGCAGCGGCGTGGGGCGCCGACGGAAGGCTTCGTCCACCTCGTCCAGCGTCGTGAGCGAGCTGGCGGATATTTCATTTTTCGTGATCGCCATTGTCATATTGGCCTCGTGCAGCAATCAGACTTCAGCCCGCTTGATGGCGAGGCTCTTGAGATAGGCGAGCGGCTGGTCGGGATCGAAGACCTTGCCATCGAAGAAGGCTTCCTTGCCGCGCGACGTCGAGGCGGGAATGTCCTTTGCGGCGACGCCGATCGATTTGGCCGCGGCGCGCCAAAGGTCTTCGCGATTGACCTTGTCGACGAGCGCCTTGATGTCCGTCTTCGGATCGAGCTTGCCCCAGCGCATGTCCTCGGCGACGAACCACGCGTCATGGCTCTTGAATGGGTAGGACGCCTGATCGCGCCAGAATTTCATCAGCTGCTTCGTGCCCTTCTCGACTCGGCCATTGCCGTAATTGATATCGCCCTTGAGACGGCCGATAATGTCGGTCGTCGGCACATTGAACCATTGACGGCGTCCGACGATTTCGGCGAGCTCAGCTTTGTTCTCGTTCTTGTCGCACCATTGCTGCGCTTCCAGAACGGCGGCGAGCAGCGCCGTCGCTGCCTTGGGATTTTTGTCGACCCAATCGGCGCGCATACCGAGCGCCTTTTCGGGGTGCTTCGCCCATATCTCGCCGGTCGTGCAGGCGGTGTAGCCGATCCCCTGATTGACGAGTTGCTCGTTCCAGGGCTCGCCGACGCAGAAGGCGTCCATATTGCCGACCTTCATATTCGCCACCATCTGTGGCGGCGGAACGACAATGGTCGAGACATCCTTGTCGGGATCGATTCCGGCGGCGGCGAGCCAATAGCGCAGCCACAAATCATGCGTGCCGCCGGGGAAGGTCATGGCGACCTTCACTTCCTTGCCCTCGGCTTTTTTCTTCGCGAAAGCCGCCTTGAGCGCGTCGGCCTTGGCTGTGACCTTGAGATCCTTATATTCGTTGGAGACCGAAATTCCCTGGCAGTCGAGATTGAGCCGCGCGAGGATATACATCGGCGTCGGCGCATTGTTTTGCGTCACTTTGCCGGTGGCGATGAGATAGGGCATCGGCGTCAATATATGCGCGCCGTCGATGCCATTGTTGGCGCCGCCGAGCACGAGATTGTCGCGCGTCGCGCCCCAGGACGCCTGTTTCGACACCTCGACGTCGGGCAGGCCGTGCTTGGCGAAGAGACCCTTCTCCTTGGCGATGATCAGCGGCGCCGAGTCGGTGAGCGCGATATAGCCGAGCATCACCTTTGTGGTCTCCAGACCTGCGCCTTGCGCAAACGCGCCATAGGGCAAGAGCGATTTCGCCGCCGCCAATGTCGCCGCCGCGCCTTTCAGCGCGTCGCGTCGGCTGATGGCCAGGCGCTTGCCCGAAATGTCGGCTGTGTCATTGCCCATTCTGATCCTCATCTTTCGTCGCTCAGCCCAATAAAAAACGCCGCTTTCCGGGAGCGCCGCGCAATTGCGCATGCTCCGGAACAGCGGCGTTGCTGGTGCGTCCCGTCGTTGGGCCGCGGCGCCGGGCGAGGGGTCAAGGCCCGGCGATTCATCATTGCCTTTGCAAGTCGGGCGCCAGACCTCGAGCGCCCGGAATCCTTGGGAAGGGAATGCGACGGCCGCCGCCGCCGATCAAACAGGCGGCATTGTGCCGGATTACTGTGCGGCAGTGCGAAAATTCAGAATTTGCGCCCGATCGGGAAGCTGGAGAGATAGGCGCGCAAATCGTTAATGGAACGGGATGCGTCGAAAGCGCCCACAGGATCACTATTAGCGCTATTAGAAGGTACATCGTCTGCGCCGGCGCCGAGCGCGGCGTCGAAGAGATCGGCCCTGAATACGCGCGTCGCTTCTTCGACGCGCGCCGCCGACATATCCGCCTGACCCCAGCGCAGCATTTGCGCGTAAAGCCAAACGGCTTGCGACGCATCCGGCCGCAGCGCGCCGGCCTTGCCGATAAGGAGATAATTCGCATTGGAGCGCATTTCGCCGTCGGCGTCGATCTTGAGTTTGCCGACAAGAGAGCGCTGGATAATGCGGGCATCGACGCCGACGCGGTCGGGCCGTGCGAGAATCGACGCGATCTCGTCCTGATCCTCTGCGGCTTCGATGTAACGGGCCGCATTCGAAATCGCGCGCGTCAACGCGTTCACGATATCGGGCGCGGCTTCCACGTCGCGCGTCCGCAACGCCAATACTTTCTCCGGCGCGCGCGCGAAAATATCGCAGCCGAAATGCAGGATACGGCCGACGCCGGCCTCGACGGCGACCGAACTCCATGGCGCGCCGACGCAGAAGCCGTCGACCTGTCCTTGCGCCATGGATTCGACCATAAAGGGCGGCGGCAGCGTCACGAGCCGCAGATCGCGATCAGGGTCGATCCCGCCAGCGGCCATCCAGTAGCGCAACTGATAATTATGCGTCGAGAAGGGAAAGGTCATCGCGAAGGCGAGCGGCTCGCGCCCCTGCGCTTCGCGTAAGCGAACGACAGCCGTAAGCGCCTGCGCGCTCGCCGCCGGGTCGCCGAGGTCTCCGTTTGCGACGCCCAGCAATTCTGCGTAAAGCGCGCTCGAGACCGTGATGGCGTTGCCGTTCATCGCCAAATTCACCGGCGCAACCAGCGGCGCCTTCACCTGTCCCAGGCCAAGGCTCGATCCGATCGCCATCGGCGCAAGCAGATGCGCGGCGTCGAAAAGGCCGATGGCGAGTTTGTCACGAATATTGGACCAGGAGACTTCGCGCACGAGTTCGACGTTCAGGCCCTCATTCGTCGCAAAGCGCCGGTCGACGGCGACGATGAGCGCGGCGGCGTCGACCAGCGGCATGAAGCCAATCCGCAGACGTTTCCTTGCGCCGCTCATTTGAACAACTCCGCCGCCGTGATGATCGCCTGTGCGATTTCGGCGATCTTCTTATTTTCGCGCATCGCCGCGCCGCGCATCAGCCGATAGGCCTCCTCCTCGGAGAGGCCCTTGGCTTTCATCAGCAGCCCCTTGGCGCGATCAAGCTTCTTGCGCTCCTCGAGATCCGACTTCGCCCGGTCGAGCTCGTTCTGAAGCCTGGAGAAAGCGTTGAAGCGGGAGATGCATAGATCGAGGATCGACTTGATCCGCTCTTTCTTCAGCCCGTCGACGATATAGGCGGAGACGCCGGCGTCGACAGAGGCGCGAATGGAATCCGCGTCGCTCTGGTCAACGAACATGGCGACAGGCCGGCGCACGGCGCGGCTGACTTGAAACATCTGCTCGAGCGCGTCGCGCGACGGGTTTTCGAGATCGATGAGAATGACGTCGGGATCGATCGCGTAAATGCGCTGCAGGAGATTTTGCATTTCCGACAGGCGCTCGACGGCCGTAAAGCCGGCCTCGCGCAATCCTTCTTCGAGGATCGCCGCGCGGATCGGACTTTCATCGACGATGACGATCTTCAAGCTCTGGCGTCCAGCGGAGTCCCTGCGGCGTAAGGGGATTGAATATGCGATTGTTTTACTGGCGGCGCGGCGCGGCGGCAAGGCGCCGTTTTCGGCATCAGGGGTGAATCGTATCCAATAAGGCGTCGACGAATTTGACGACCGCTGCGCTGCCAAGGACGATCGCGGCGATCGCCAGCGCAGCCTGCGCCAAACCGACGGCAACGCGCCAAGCCGCGCCCCAAGCCGTCAACAGGCGAGCGAATAGCGGCGCCAGATCCGCGTCCTTGCAGTTGGCCGTTTCCTCTGTGATCGCGCCAAAGCGGCGCCGTGCGTTCCCGAGCGACATCGCGAACGTCCTCAGCTTCGGCTGATGCGACGGCAAAAAAGCGCCTACCCCTTACGGAGTAGACGCGCTCGCTTAGATTTTGAACCGCAGCGACATGCCCGCTTGCCAGTTCTTCATGATCTGCGGCCCATTGAGGTTCT
>CAZCJY010000002.1:28260-35010 GCA_964498975.1 uncultured Methylocystis sp. | reverse complement strand
CTTCGCCCCAGGCGTCGAGTTCAGCGCCGAGAACGACGAATAGCGCGCCGGACAAAAAAAGCCCGCCGAAGGGCGGGCAGGTACTCTATGGCGCCGATAAGCTAACTCCGATCGTCCAAAGACAAAACGCGGCCGATCGACGCGGAGCTGTTAGCGTTCCGCATGCGCTTACCGCCTTCACTGACCGAGCATGGCGGCGCGAATGATCAGCTTCGCGCCTTCGCATTCGGCGTAACCGATCAGGCCCTTTTTCTGGGTGCCTGCCCCGGTAGGCGCATGGCCGCTCCACACGCAGCCCTTCTTCCCGTCGGATCGATCGTTGATCGTGACCGTGTAGACGCCATCTGCGATCGCGCCTTCGAGCTTATAGGTCAATTCACTGCCATTGTTCGCCTGCATCGCGGCGACGCCGGTGAGCTTGTTCCCGTCGATGTTTACGGTCCAATTTCCCTGCGAACCCTTGACGCCCGCGCTGTCTTCCTCCGTTACCAACCACACTTCGCTTCCGGCCAAAGCTGGGCCGCCAAGCGCCAGGACCGTCGCCATCGTGGCGAGAGTGCGCTTATGCATGGTCTCCTCCTCTTGATGCGCATTTCGCGTTGGTAGGGGCCCACAACCACTTATGGCCGCGATGGAACCAGTCGAGTGACGTGGCGCAGAACTTAGCGCATGCGCGCTGCGCAAATTCGGGAAAGACGCTATTCCGCAGCTACGAGACAGCGACCGTCTCGGGCTGCGGAATATTTCATTCAAGTGCGAGCCAAGATCGTAAGTCGCCAAGTTGGCGACACGAGAGCATCTCAGACGTGATAGCGTTTTTCCGCCTACATCGCATCGGCCAGGTGGGGGCCGGGCGTGAGGCTCAAAAAGAAAAAGGCGAAATCAAAATAGAGGGCTAACTGTCGTACTATTTGTGCGGACGCCATGCCGCGACATAGATGTCCAGCTCTTCCCCAGTGTGGGCGTTCCGCCAATGATCGTCACGGAAAACGACTGGGAACAGAATCCGGTAGTGTCCTAAGTTGAGCGACCCTCTTCCAACGTCCATAGTCGATCAATAAGCAGCTTTAGCTCGGCTTGGCATTGCTCTAAGTGCTTACGTATTTCTCTCCTCTCCTCCTCTCTGAGAGGATTAGAATATAGTTCGTCCCAGTCAATTTGGATCGACTCTCTCAGCGCATGGATATCTCGAAATAACTTCTCGATCTCGGCCATTTCGCACCTTTAGACGCGCCGGGCAGTAGAAACGGCCCACCGATGCTCGTGGCGGGCCGTCTCTCAGCCTCGGGTGATGCGGCAGAACCCCTCGGCCTGAATTGCGATATGGTTGTGGCAATGTGAAGACACAAGGTTAGCGCACGGCTTGAGAGCTTCTTGTCTATCCCCGGCATCAGCAAACGACAAGTTGGCCCTCGCAGAGCCGCGGGCGGCCTGTGTCGCCACGCTCGGGCCAAATACGCCCAAATCGGTAACTGACAAAACCGCCAAAAGGGCCTTTGTCAGTTTTGGCGGCAGTGAGTGGCGGTGTTCTTTCCGCCGCGGCCATGTGGCCAACTTGGCCATCGCGCAGCCATGTCCCATACGGATTCGGCGCGCCTTCTGTGATAGGGTATTCGGTCGATGAACCTTTGAAGCTGACCAATGATTGTTCGAGTTCGGATGTCTTCTTAATGAGTTTGTCGAGACGTGCGACTATAGCCGATTGAGTCGGCCGCTTATGGTTCACAATGATATCTAAAGGCTTTTCGTACTCAAAAATAATCGAGCAAATCTGACGAGAGTACATTCTCATTCTCTCTTCAGGAATTTCCGCCAGCTTGCATATAACGGCTATTGCATTGAGCGTCGCCGGGTCGATCGGCTTTTCCGACATCGCGTGCATGTCGCGCGCATCGAATTGACCGCGGGGAAATTGGGCGATGCTTTCCCAACTTGTCGGGCCGTCGCCCCGTCCCCGCGCGTTCATGAATTATCGACGCAACGCAACTACGTTTGAACCTGTCTTCGGCTCACAATGCGCCGCCCATGCATCCATCAGCACCCGGCGCTTTTCCAGAGCGTCGCCGCGCCGATAGGCTTGCTCCGCCTTGTCGCCGATGACGTGAGACAACGCCGCCTCGGCGATCTCTCGGCGGAAATGCGTCTCATTGCCTGCCCAGTCGCGGAAGGATGAGCGAAAGCCATGAACGGTCGCGTTCTCAACCTTCATTCGGCGGATAACCATTTCCATCGCCATCGACGACAAGGATTTACCCTTGCGTTGGCCGGGGAAAACCAGCTTTCCCGTCTTCGCCTCGGCGAGCTTTTCGAGGATCGCAAGCGCGCGGTCGGATAGCGGAATGCGGTGCGGGCGGCCCGGCTTCGTCCGCTCGGCGGGGACCGTCCAGACCTTCGACTCGAAGTCGATTTCCGACCAGCGCGCGCCGAGAACTTCATTCGTCCGCGTCGCCGTCAAAATGCACAATTCAAGCGCCATCGCGGCGATGGCATCCCGCTCGCGCAGCTTGGCGATGAAGGCCGGTACATCGTCGTAGGGCATCGCTGCATGATGGCCTCTGGTGAGTTTCCCACGCTTCGGGAGCAGATGCGCGAGATGGCCGCGCCACGCCGCCGGGTTCTCGCCCGCACGATGGCCCTGCGCCTTGGCCGCGTCCAACACGGCCTCGATACGCCCGCGCAACCTTGAGGCGGTTTCCGGCTTCTCTAACCAGATCGGCTTCAGGACGCCTAGAACGGCTTCTGTATCGATTTCGTCCACGGGCTTGGCGCGCAGTGTCGCGCAATAGTCCCGCAGGGTCATGACCCATTGCGCCTTGTGCTTTTCGTTACGCCACTCTGCGCCCTTGGCCTCAATCAGCACGTCGGCTATCTCGCCGAATGTCGGTTTGGTGAATCGCGCCCGCACCTTGGCGTCGCGCCTGGCCTCTATCGGATTTGCGCCGCTCGCCAGCGTCCGGCGGGCTTCGTCGCGCAGCCGGCGCGCCTCGGCGAGGGGAACCGCGCCAGCCGGGCCAAGGCCCATTTCCGTGACCTTGCCGAGCCATGTGAAGCGATAGACCCATTTGCGCGCGCCGGTCGGCGAGACCACAAGCCACAGGCCATCACCGTCGCCATAGCGCCCGGGCTTGGTTGACGCCGCCGCCCGCGCTGTTAGCCTTCCGCCCGCCATGAACTAGGTTCCGGTCTTACAATCGGTCTTACAATTCGACGCGGATTGTAGAGGACAGCGGCGGACAATGGAAGCCACAAGCGGGGCATAATCCATAAAAAATAAGGGGATATAGTAGACGACCTGAAATAGCGGCGGACACTAGTTAGGCGGACACCAAATCCGCCAATTATTTCAATAACCTACTCAATGTTTAGCGATACGCGGCTATGGCCTGGGACGACCCTGACTTGGGGTCATCGTGGGTGGATGAGGCCATGGCGGCTGGGACTGACAATCCCGCATCACAAGTTTAATCTGGCGAGTAATTAAGAAACGAGGGAATGCGAGTGAGGCATGAAAGAGATTCTTCTCAGCGACTGGACTCTCGCCGCTTTTAGACAAAGGGAAGAAGAGCGCCGCAGGAAGGAGCAGCGTGAGGCGGCTTTCGCCGCGCCGCAAGAGGGAATGCAGCGCGGCAACGAGACTCTTCGCAGCGACTGGACGATCGCCGCTCTGCAAAAACGATTCGCCGCTCTGGAACAGAGAATCGCCGCTCTGGAACAAAGAGAAGAGGAGCAGCGCAGGAAAGAACGAGCTGAGGCGACTCGTGTCCCGCCCCAACAGCAGGGCCAGCGCAGAGAAGACATCGTTGTCAGCAGTTCGGCGCCGGTCGCTCCCAAACAAATGGAAGAGGAGCAGCCAACGAAAGAGCCGGCTCAGTCTGCCGCGGCGAAGATCGAGCATCGACAGGCGGAAGTCGCCGGCCGCGCCAATGAGCAGAGGCCCCAGAGAGACCGTCTCGAAATCCGCCCTGTCAGGAATGACGAGACCGTGCATGTTGGAGCGGCGCATAAAATGGCGCGCGGGTTTATTTCCTTCTTGATTACGGCTGTTATCGCCGGAGTGATAGGTTTTGGAGCAGGCATTTACGTTGTGCCCATCGAGAAGGCCACCCATTTCCGCGCTCTGGTAAAGCGCGGGCTCGAACCGATCTATGGGGATCATTCATTCCAAGAAAGACAATAATTTCGTTGTCGCGCAGGCTACCTAGATCACATTTGGAAAACCCGAAGGGGTAGATTTTTTTTCCTAGATTTCCAGGTACGGAGAGGCGTCGCTTCAAATGACGCCATTTACGAATTGGAAGCGAATCAACTGGTCCAATGAAAAGTATTGCGCAACCACGCGTCAGGCCCCCGCTCACGTTTGCAGAACATCGGTCTTGCGCGGAAAGGGCAAGGGCTGAAGGCGGGTAGAAAGGGATCGCGAGTGATCGAACAAGCGATGTATTTTGCGCTCGGTTTTCTTGTCGCCGCGCTTTTCTTGCTGATGTTGCTGCCGGCATTGTGGAGCCGCGCCAAGCGTCTTTGCATGCGCCGTCTGGCGTCGCAATTGCCAATATCCATGGAGGAAGTCGCCGTCGACCGCTCTCTACTCCACGCACAATATGCGGTGCGCGAGCTGCGGGTCGAGCAGCAAATGGACGCCGTCAGGGCGTCGAAGGCGCAGGTTATGGCGCATGCAGGTCGACAGGCCGCCTGTATCGTCGACCTTGGGAGCCAGCTCGAGAATTCGGAAAAGCGCGCTGCCGGATTGGAGTCGCGGCTGAACGAAGCCGGACAGGCCGCCGAGAATATGGCCTGCGTCTTGAGTTCTACTAGATCGGAACTGGACGCGCTCAAACTCGCCAAGCACGAGCTGGACGAGGCGTTTGAGGAGACATGCGCCCGTCTTCGAGTGTTTGAGCATCGCCATCAATATGAGGCCGACATTGAGAGCGTGGCCAGACGGCGCGCGATCGCCCCTCAGACCAATGACAGTCCGGCGAGTTCTGCGATCGCCGACGCGCCCTCCCCATCCGGGGGGCGTGAGGCGATCGGGCCGATCTCTCCCGCGTGGGACGAATGGGCGGACGAAGCCGCGCTCGACGCGCTGCCGCCGGGCGAGGCGATCGCCTATTTGCAAAGCTGCGCGGGACGTAAGGACGAAACCGGCTCACGAGCGCTGACCGAGGCGCTCGGCCGCCTGCCGTTGGCGCTGGAGTTCGCTGCGGCCTATTGTAAACGCACCCAAATGAGTTTCGCCGCCTATCAGAGGAAGGCGAGCACTTTGATCGCCGTCGCGCCACGCGGGAGCGCCTATCCTGGCGTCGTGTCCGCAACATTCGACCTCGCGGCCGCCGAAGCGATCAAGCAAGTTCCCGCCGCGGAAACGCTCATAGCCATTCTCGGTTGTTGCGCGCCAGCGCGCATTCCGCTGACCTTCGTCAAGGGCCTAAGCGAGGACGAAACCGAGAGCAGGACCGCGCTTCTGGCGTTGACGGAACTATCCTTGGTCAAGCACGACAGGTTTGAAGACGGAACGCCGGCAGTGAGCGCGCACCCTATTGTGCATGCATTGTCGCGGGCGAGGACGAACGCTGGCGGCGGGCCTGCGACGGCAATCGAGCGGTCGATCAAGCGTTTAATAGAAATCTATCCGCTCGACGGCTATGATAACCCTGCCTCAGGGCCGCTCTGCTCCCAACTGACGCCGCATCTCCTTGCGATCTTCGAAACGAAAATCGCAGACGAAAACTTGGGCGCGGAGCACGCCGATCTTATGGTCAGAGCGGGTAGTTACTTCCATGGCGGCGGAGCATATGCGCGCGCCGAGCCTCTGTTCCAAACGGCGCTGGCGATCAGGGAAAGGACATTCGGCCCGACGCATCCCGAGACGGCGGCAAGCCTCAACAATCTCGCGTCGCTGCGTTGCGCTCAAGGGGATCTTGCAGGCGCGCTGCCGCTGTTCGAGCGCGCGCTGGCGAATTTTGAGAAATCGTTCGGCTCCGCCTATTCGCAAACCGGGCGGCATCGGGCCAACTACGCCCGCTTGCTCCTCATGATCGGCCGTCCCGCGGAAGCCCTGGCTCTCGCCGAGTCCGCATTGACGACTCTTGAAAAAAGTTCGGGACCAAACCATGCCTGGACCAAGGGCTCGGCCTGTGTGGTCGGCGACGCGCTCGATGCGCTCGGGCAAACCGAAAAAGCCGCCGTCCTTCGCGCCCGCTACGGCATCATGCAGAAAGACCCCCGAAATTCCAAGTTAAGCGAAATTCAAGATGCTTTTAGCGCATTGCGAAGACATTCGTTTATGGAGCGATTCGGTCTGGACTTGATCAAGCGCTGGCGTCTTTCGTCGCGCAACTCGATCGCCAAATCGCATTAGCACACGCGCTTGTCTGAGGGAGGGCTGCGGCGCGGCGCCCTTAAGCTCTGCTGTGGGACGGTGGAGGGGGCACTAATTTGTCGCCAACGCTGGAAAGAAAGCGCCCCGTCTATGGGGCGCTTGATGCAAATGTGAGCGGATATTCCCAGGCGCTCGATAAGATGAAATTGGACAATCGGGGGAAGGCGTGTGATGCTGACCGCCTACTCCCCAGCCTGCGAGACCCGCGCCTGTCCTTTACAGGGCCAGCGCAGCGCCGACGATCATTCTCCAAGGGCGCGTGCAAACCTCTTCGATATCGTTCTCCGACCTGAAAGGGCCACAAAGTCGAAATGACCAAATTCAGCAGCCAGAACAGACAACCCGCGCCCGATGGCGACCTGATCCAAAAG
>CAZCJY010000002.1:25647-28250 GCA_964498975.1 uncultured Methylocystis sp. | reverse complement strand
AGCAAGACGCTGACCGCCAATACACAAGCAATCAAAAGCGAAGCGCCAATTCGAAGCCGCTGCTCGCGTCAGCTCCTATTCAGTTCATGCAGATTAGGAATGGAAAGTGCCGCTGGCCGATCGGCGATCCGCACCATTTCGACTCATTGCGGTTCTGTGGTTGCGCGTGCTCATCGGAGGCCATTTATTGCGATGAGCACAAGAAAATGGCGTTTGCTCCCAGCCGGGCTCGAACATTCATCCCTGGCAAAGCCGTCCTATTGCCAACGACCAAAGCTTCCTGAGGAAGAACCGGTCTATTTGATAGTCCCATGCGGCAGAGTTCGAGAACTTCGATCGGGCCGGTTCGTCTTGTTCGCCATTCAATGACGACCGCTAGGCTTTCTTGACGAACTCTGTCCGCAGCACGAGGTCTTTCACTTTCTCAGCGCGGCAATCGATCTCCGCCGGATCATCGGTGAGTCGGATGTTTTTGATCAGCGTGCCGCGTTTCAGAACCACGGACGAGCCCTTGACCTTCAAGTCCTTTATCAAGGTCACGGAATCGCCGTCCTTGAGTTCCGCGCCATTGCTGTCTTTCACGGTTACCGTCATCACGCGCTCCCTTCGTCCCACAGCTGATAATTTGGCCAAGCCTATTCACCAAGTGGTTTTGCATATCCCAGGCTATAATTCACGCCCTTTAAGTCACGACGCTGCGTCATCCCCTCTGGCTGTCACGAGGGAGCCGACCCCAAGGCGCCGCGCTATCTCTCGGTATCGACTGCCCGCCCATAACCGTTCCGCAATGTCAGCCACTGGAATTTTACTATCGGAGCGCCACAAATAATTGTTGAGGAGGTGTGCGATGAGGTTTTTGGCCGGCTTCATTACGGCCCTCATTGTCAGTGCGGTCGTCGCCTTCCTTGCGATCGTCAGCGGCGCCTATAACGTCGCCGCAACTGTCCCTCACACTGAATTGGAACGCATCATTTTGAACTCGACGATGCTCTACTCCGTGCGAGCTCATGCGGGAAAGCAACTGCGGCAAAGCTGGAGCGAGGATCAGATTAGAAGTGGGTTTAAGGATTACGATGGCATGTGCATCGTCTGTCACAGCGCGCCGGGAAAAAAGCGCGGCTACATTAGCAAGGGCTTGCACCCGCAGCCGCCGAATCTCGCCGAAGCGGTCGAAAAGTGGAGCAGCGCGGAGCTATTTTGGATCATCAAGAACGGCGTGAAAATGACCGGAATGCCCGCGTTCGGGCCGACGCATGAGGATGAGCAAATCTGGAACATTGTGGGCTTTGTACAGCGCTTGCCTCGAACGTCAGCACAGGAGTTCGAAGCGATGGAGCAGCAAATCGGAAAATCTTCAGAGCGCGCTCAGGATCAACATATGCCATAGGTGGCGACGCCATGCTTTTTTCCATGGCGTCGCGGCGTCGGCCGCCGGTAAAGGACTAAGCGCCCCGGCCCTTCGCGAGCAGCGCCAGATATTCCCAGGCGATCGTCGCCCCCGCGAGCGCCGTGATTTCCGAGATGTCATAGGCTGGCGCGACCTCGACGACATCCATGCCGATGAACCGCAGTCCCACGAGCTTGCGGATAATCGCCTGCGCCTGCCAGGTCGCAAGGCCGCCGATCTCCGGCGTGCCGGCGCCGGGCGCGAAGGCGGGATCGAGCGCGTCGATGTCGAAGGTGAGATAGACCGCGGCCTCGCCGACGACCTCGCGAATTCTCGCGGCGACGGCGGCGGAGCCAATCTCATGGACGTCTTGCGCCGAAAGGATCGTCACGCCCTTCCCGACCGTCCAACCATATATTTCGCGTTGCACCGGCGAGCGAATGCCGATCTGAATCATGCGGCGCGGATCGACGATTCCTTCGTTGATCGCATGATAGAACATCGAGCCATGCGCATAAGGCTGGCCGAAATTATCGGGCCAAGTGTCGACATGCGCGTCGAAATGGATAAGCGCCAAAGGTCCTCGCCTTTTTGCGCAAGCGCGCAGCAGCGGCAGCGTGATTCCATGGTCGCCGCCGAGCGTCACGAGATGCGCATGGACCGACGCCTGCTCTTCGATCAGCTTCAGGCTTGCCGAAATATCGCCAAGCGCGATGGCGAAATCGCCCACATCGGCAAGCGGCAGACTGGCGGGTGACGTCCAATGCGAAGGATGGTCGCCGTCGATCAGCATGCGGCTCGCGTGCCGAATCGCGGAAGGTCCGAAGCGCGCGCCGCTGCGATTGGTCGTGCCGATGTCGAAGGGAACGCCGGCGATTGAAATCGCCGCGCCGGCTTCGTGACGCGTGAGGCCGAGAAAGCCGGGCGCAGCGGCGAAAGTCGGCGTTCCGCTCATGACGCAGCATCCAGTTTTGCGAAGCGGAACGCCGCCGCGGCGACCGCACATGTCCACTCGCCGCCCGCCGCGCCGTCCGCCGCCGCGGTGATCGACAGGCTTTCGACGATGAGTTCGCTCGTCTCGTAAACTTTTTTTCGTTCGTTCCAGGCCGCATCCGGATCGAATTCTATGCCGAGCGTCGAGGCAAGCATGGTGGCGGCGAGATCCTCGGCGTGATCGCCGCTTTCGCCCGCCGTCATCCCATAACCGTGATGTTTC
>CAZCJY010000002.1:25340-25637 GCA_964498975.1 uncultured Methylocystis sp. | reverse complement strand
GCCGCGCCAAGCCGATGCTCGCGGTGATGCGCCGGCCGGGTTCGTCTGTCTCCGCGCGCGCCATCACGCTGAAGGTGATCTCGCCGGGCTGAAGCGTCGCGACCCCCTTCTCGACCGGAACGACTTCGCATACCGCCGGGATGATCGAGGACACCGCGACGAGATTCTGCTGTTCTATATCGGCGTCGCGCAGCGCATATTCGAACGCCGTGAGGCGGTGGCGGCGCACGCCGACGCCACGCGTTAGAAAGACGCATTGTGGAATAGGGAACATCAAGGTCGCTCCCGCTCTTAAAG
>CAZCJY010000002.1:22123-25330 GCA_964498975.1 uncultured Methylocystis sp. | reverse complement strand
TAAAGGACGCTGCCGCCTCAATTAGGACGCGACGGCGCTCCGGCCACAAGGATTTCATTGCGCGCCGCCTATGGCCTCGGGGCGCGGATCGGTTTAGCATCGCGCCGACGGCGCACGCCGCTCGCGTGACGTCCTGCAACATATCTTTATGGCATGAAAATTTTACTTCTCGGCGGCTCCAACGCCGGAATGCGGGAAGGCTGGGCCTCCCAGTTTCAGCGACAGGCGTTGCGGCACGAGGTCGAGAATCGCTTTCTTGGCGCCGTAGGCTCGCTCTATGGGCTGATGGCCTTGCTCAAGATGGAGCACGACGGCGGCGCTGCGCCGGACGTCGTTGTCTTCGAATATTGCCTCAATGACATTCTCCTTTTCGCCGCCGGGTGCCTCAAGCCGCGACTGGCCGCGGACACGGTGCAAACCATCGCGAATTTCTGCGCGCGCCGCCACATCCGCCTGCTGTTTCTCTGTCTCGAGCCGCGCCCGACGCGGACCCAGAGCCTGCGCCGCGCCGCGCGCCACGCACGCAGCATCTACAACAGAGCTGCGGCGCGCCATGCGACGCCATGCATTTGGTTGCGAGATATTTTTCCAGAAGGGCCGACGACGGCGCATTACCAGGACGAGAATCATCTCACGCCCGAAGCCTCTGCGCGCGTCGCGGCCGCCGCGCTTGCCGCAATCGATAAGGTGAAAACGCCAGCGCCACGCGGCGCCGAACTGTTGTTCGACTATGTCGACGCGACGCGGGCGCGGCTTCAGGGCGCCTGCGAATTGCGCCCTGTCGCATCCAAGGTCTTCGAAGCGCCCTTCATTCATCTTCGGCGTCCCAGCGCGACATACTGGCCGGGACGCGGTCATCTTGTCGGACTGATGCTGCGGTCCGACGAGACGAGCGGGCATTATCTCATACGGGCGCAAGGACGGGGAGGTCGCAAGACGGCGCGCTCGCAAATGCAGGAAGTCGTCAAGAATCTCATGCTGCTGCATTATGTGACGCGCCTAATCTGGACCGACAGGGAAATCGAAATCGCCATGCCTGCGGATGAGACGGCGCTGATGACCCTGCCCGAAGATGCAACGCTTCTCGCGATTCCCCCCACAGTGAAATTTGAAGACCAAACGCTCGACATTCACGGCGTCATGTTCTGGCGCGGGCGTTCGATCGTCGGGCGAATAGGCGCATTCTTCCATAGCCGGAAAGTTTGACCTGTCGCCTCGCTACTTCTTGCAGGCGGGCGTCGGCGAAACGACCAATTCCGTCATGTCGCCGCGCAGGACAAAGTCGCCGTAATCGAGCTTCAACGCGCGCGACACGCCATTCTCATAGAGGTCGAAAGATAATACGTAGATCGGCTGTCCGTCTTTCTTGCCGAGATCAAAATAGGAGACCGCGACCGGCCAGCGGCGCATGCCTTTCAATGCGTCGACCTGCGCCGCTTTCTCCTTCGGCGACTCCGTCGTCGCCTTGCCGATTATGGTCAAAGTGTCGAACGCCTTCTCGCCGTCGCCGGTGCCGTCGAAGACCCGCGCCTCGAGCATCGCTTCGCCCGCGAGCGCCGATGCGACGATCTTGCGCAGATGCTCGGTGGGAAACAGGGTTGGGCCGGCGAGTTCGACGCGCGCGCGCTTGGGCTTGGAGAGATCGACCGCGATGCGCGCGTCCTTGGCTTTCTGCGCCTTGCCGTCGATTTCTTCGGCGCGCGCATTGTCGACCTTGGTTTCGATCTTGAAACGAAAATCGGCGCCGTCGCCGCCTTCAAAGGTCGCCGACCGCATGTCCGAGAGCTTCGCCGAGCCCTCCGCCGGCTGCAGCTCGGTGAGCTGCCGGAAGTTTTGCACATAGCCTTCGCAGGCTGAGCCGGAGAAATCAAAGGCGATGCGGCCGCGCGCCTGCGCCGGCGCCTTGGCGCCCGACGCCTTGAGCAGGCTCAGATCATAGACCGCGCGATGCGACGCGAGCGCAAGAGGCGCCGCGGCGGTTTCCGCGGCGGCGGAAAACGGCGCGACCGCGCAAGCAGCGGCGGCGAGCGCTCGAAACAGCTTCATCTGGGTTACTTTCTCTTTCGGCCTCATGCTTGCGAGGCGCTCTGTGACGGCGTCCGACCAGGGATCGCCATTGCGTCGCGACGAAGAGGAAATTAGGGTCGCGCATCATTCGGAGCAACGACTTTCTGGCAAAGAGGCCAAGCCACATGACCGCTTCATCAGAAACGCCGCTGACGCGGCTCGCCGCCTTGGGGCTGACGCTGCCCGCCGCGGCCGCGCCCATCGCCAATTACGTTCCCTTCACGCGCGCAGGCGGCCTCCTCTTCATTTCGGGACAATTGCCGGTCGGCGCAGATGGCGTCGACGCCGCGCATAAGGGCAAGCTCGGCGCCGGCGTGTCGCTCGAAGCAGGGCAAGCGGCGGCCCGGCGGGCGGCGCTCAATGTGCTGGCGCAGGCGAGCGCCGCCGTCGGCGATCTCTCCAAGCTGCGCGCCGTGCGGCTTGGCGGCTATGTCAATTGCGCGCCGGATTTCAGCGCGCTGCCGCAAGTCGTCAACGGCGCATCCGATCTCGTCGCAGCGGTGCTGGGCGAGAACGGCAAACACGCGCGCTTCGCCGTCGGCGTCGCGCAACTGCCGCTCGACGCCGCCGTCGAAGTGGAGGGAATTTTCGAGATTCTCGCGTGAGCGGCCGCGACCTTTCCTGGATGACGGCGCGGCCGATCGCGCATCGCGGCCTGCACGACGCGGCCAGGGGCGTAATCGAGAACTCCATTTCCGCCGCCCGCGCCGCCATCGCCGCCGGCTATGGGATCGAATGCGACGTGCAGCTTGCCGCCGACGGTGAACTCGTCGTCTTTCACGACGATACGCTCGAACGCCTGACGGAAAGCACCGGCAAAGTTGTTGCGCGGACGGCGGCCGAATTGGCGCGCCTGACATTGCGTGGCGCGCGTGAGACCATTCCGCGCTTTTCCGATTTTCTCGCCGCGATCGGCGGCCGCACGCCGCTCGTTGTCGAGATAAAGAGCGGTTTCGACGGCGATACGACGGCGGCGCAACGCGTCGCGGCGGCGCTCGCGCATTACGAGGGTCCGGTCGCGGTCGAGAGTTTCGATCCTGACCAGATCGCCTTTTTGCGCGCGCGCGCCGCGGCGCGCGGCGTCGCGCATATTCCGCTCGGCGTCGTCGGGGAAGCGCAATATTCGGAAGAGGATTGGCC
>CAZCJY010000002.1:2552-22113 GCA_964498975.1 uncultured Methylocystis sp. | reverse complement strand
ACGCGCGGAGCTCACGCATTTCCTGCACTATAAGCGCACGCTGCCGGACTTTCTTTCCTGGCGCGTCGGCGACCTGCCGCACGCCATTCCCTTCCTGCTGCGCGATGCGCTCAAGCTTCCTGTCACCGCCTGGACAGTACGCACGCGCGACATGGCCGCGCGCGCGCGTCAGTGGACGGATCAGATCATCTTCGAGGGCTTCACGCCCTGAACAAGCGCTATTCGCGCCGCATGATCTCGGTCATGTTGTAGTCCCTGCGGCCCGGATCCGCGAAATTGGTGAAAACGCGCACCCGCAAATTGCCGCTCGGCAGCGCGTTTATGCGAACCGTTCGCGTGGCGAATCCTTGATTGTAAGTGAGCCGAAGGCCGCCTGTGGTCTGGAACGCGCCGGTGCGCACGCCCCAGTCGCAGTCGGTCGGATGACAGCGACCGAAGAGACGGACGCTGTCGGGCGGCGAACAGACGAGCCGGCCGTTGAGCACCTGATCGCAGCAGCCGACTTCGACCTCGGCGCGCGTCAGCCCGCGCGTCGCCGGATTGGTCGTGACCCAATCGCCAGTCATCGGGCTTGTCACGCAAAGCGCGAGAGCAGGAGCGGCGTTGAAAAGGAGGAGCGGCGCCAGCAGCGCCGCTCTGCGGAAGAGTTTTGGAGCCATAGCGGACATGAATTCCTCCGAAATTGTTTCTTCAAAAATCCGGCCCGCCGGAGCGGCGCCTCAGCATGCGCCGTCATGTGCGCCGCCGCAACTGCTTTGTCGCCGTGGGGCGTTAGGACATCGCCAGCGAAGCGCGAAATTGCGCCGCAGCATTTGAGTCAGATCCATTCGCCGGGCGGGTCATGGTCCCTTCCGGCGCGCACGGGAAACATTCGCCATGTTCGGACAGTCCGTCAAATTCGCGCTCGCGCTCGCAACCTCAGCGCTGCTCTTGAGCGCGAGCCTCGTCCATGCCGAAGAGAAGGCTGAGCCATTCAACGCGGACAACGCCCGCGCGGCGACGGCGGCGATGGACAAAGACGAGACGCTGCAGGCCCGCGCACGCGTATGCCCTTCGGAAGTCTTTCGCAAGGAAGCCTCGCTCGGCGGCCTTCTGCTGGGAAGCGAAGCCGTCACCAGCGAACATTGCGCGGCGCATCCCGAGGAATGTTATCGGACCTGCGTCAGCAAACGCAGCGGCGAACATTGTTTCCGGCTGGCGCTGGCGTTTCAGGAGAATGAAGGCACCGTCGCGCCGCGCTACGCGCAGCTCATGTTCTCCATGGCTTGCGCGGTCGGCAAAGCCTCCGGCTGCACCAATCGCGGCGCGCATCTGCGCAACGCAGCCGATGAGGGCGACCCGCTCGATTCATTGTCGCAGGAGGAAAAGGACCGCTGCCAGATGCGAAGCTTCAAGATCGCCTGCGAAAAGAGCGACAATTGGGGCTGCGCCATGCTGGGGCAGGCCTATCACAACGGCGAGGGCGCGAAGAAAAGCCTTTCGCTCGCGCGCCGTTACTACAAGAAATCCTGCAAGCTCGATCCAGATTTCGCCGCCTGCGCATTCGCGCGCCGCGCGCTGAAATCGATGAAGCGCCGCTAATTTGAGCCGCTGCGGCGGAGAAACCTTACGCCGCGACAACCAGTCCATTGACCGGTTCGAGTCCGCGCATGTCCTTGAGCTCGACGCGGATATTGTCTTCGCTCGCCGCCTTTATGAAATCTTCGAGCGTCTCCATGATGTCGTGATCGATAAAGCCGGCGCGCGAACCGTCGATCATCAGATAGCTGTTTTCTTCAATGTCCTCCAGATAGTTGCGCAGCTGCGCCTTGTTGAGGAAGGACACATCCTTTTGCAGGCGCAACAGATAATTCCTGCCGTCGCGCGTCAGCGTAAAGGCGGAATGATAATTGGCGCGCAGCACGAAGAAGAGGCCGACAGCCATGCCGATCGCCATGCCTTTCAGGAGATCCGTGGAAAGGATCGCGCCAATCGTCACCGCGAAAGGCGCGAATTGGTTGAAGCCTTTTTCATATTGCTCGACGAAGAGCTTGGGTTTCGCGAGCTTATAGCCGGTCAGCAACAACACGGCCGCAAGGCAGGCGAGCGGGATCATATTGAGCAGGCTGGAAAGAAACATCACGCTGAGCAGCAGCAAGACGCCATGGACGATGCACGCCACCTTGGTGTGCGCGCCGGCGTCGATATTGGCCGAACTGCGCACGATCACCGCCGTGATCGGCAGTCCGCCGATCATGCCGCTCAGGAAATTGCCGACGCCTTGCGCCTTCAATTCCTGGTTCGTCGGCGCGATGCGCTTGAGCGGATCGAGCTTGTCCACCGCTTCGAGGCTGAGCAGCGTCTCCAGGCTTCCCACCAGCGCCAGCGTCGCCGCCGTCACATAGACGTGGATATCCGTCAATCGGCTCAAATCCGGAAAGCTGATCTGACGCGCGAAATCCATCGGTCCGAAGATCGACGGCAAGTTCACGAGATGCTGAGGAGCGATCGCGAGTGAAGGAAAAAGCGCGAGCGCCACGGCATTATAGGCGATACCGAAGATCACGGCGATCAGCGGTCCCGGCGCCAGCGAAAGAAAACGGTGTTGCTTGATCCGCGGCGTATCCCAAAGCAGCAAAATGCCGATCGACGTCAGGCTGACGATCGCGGTCCCCCATGAGAACGAGCCCAGCGCGTCCCAAACGAACGACAGCCGGGTGTGACTATCGTCTTCGAGGAACGATAAATCGCTGTCCGCGTCGGCGTCATAGCCGACGGCGTGCGGCAATTGCTTCATGATGAGGATCAGTCCAATCGCGGCGAGCATTCCCTTGATGACGGCGGAAGGGAAAAAGGCGCCAATGACGCCGGCGCGCAGAAAGCCCATGGCGAGTTGCATCAGGCCCGACAGGGCGACGGCGAGCAGCATGCCCTCGAAGCCTAGCTTTTCGACAGCTGCGGCGACGATCACCGTAAGGCCGGCGGCGGGACCGGAAACGCTGAGTTGCGACCCGCTGACCATCGAGACCACGAGCCCGCCCATGATCCCAGCGATGACGCCAGAGAACGGCGGCGCGCCGGAGGCGACGGCGATGCCGAGGCAAAGCGGGAGCGCGACGAGAAAGACGACAACGCCCGCCGGAATGTCGTGGTCCAGATAGCGGAAGTAATAGTCGAGATGCTTCCTCAGCACGCGCGAAGTCTCCTATTGACGGTTTGGATTCGGCGAGCAGCCGATTACGAATCTTCCCCGCCCTGTTGCTGATAAATGACGTCGACGTCGCTGCCGGGCGGGAGCGTGATGAGCTGATGCAATACGCCGTCGTCGAGCGCAAAGACCCAGCCATGCAACATTGGCAGATGATCGTCCTTCCATGCGCTCTGCACGATGGACAATTGCGACAGGCGCAGCACCTGTTCGATCACGTTGAGCTCCACGAGTCGATTGGCCCGTTCAACCTGTGAATTGAGAGCATCGATTTCGTCTCGATGCATGCGGTAGACGTCTTTGATGTGCATCAGCCATTTGTTGAGCAGCGTCAACTCCGGACGCTGCCGGTCGAGCGCGGCTCTCACGCCGCCGCAATTGTAATGGCCACAGACGATGATGTGCTGGACCTTGAGCACCTGCACCGCATATTGAATGACGCTCAGGCTGTTGAAATCGGTGGCGATCACCTGATTGGCGATGTTGCGATGCGCGAAAATCGCGCCGGGTTCGGCGTTGACGATAATATCGGCCGGCACGCGGCTGTCGGAGCATCCGATCCACAAAAACTCGGGCTTCTGATCGGCCGCTAGGCGCTCGAAATAGACGGGGTCGTGAAGCTTTTTTTCTTCCGCCCAGGCTTTGTTTTCGAGCAGTAGTTTCTCGAAGGATTTCATCCGGCGCTCGTTCTCATTCTCGCCCTTTCAAGAGCGTTCTGCCTGCGGCAACAATGTGACGGCGTGGCGACAGTCACCGCCTGCCAAAGGGACGCGAACTGAACTCTGACTCTCCCTTAAAGCGCGCCGAATAGCGCTCGCTCACGCGGGGCGGCAGTGTATGGAGGTCTGGGGATCGCCACAAGTCCGCGCCGACGAAATACCATGGGTCCACCCCGTCGTAATTGCATGAACCTCAAGGCGAAAAACTAGCGTCCCCTTCGGCGGTTGGCCGTCTATTGGCCGCATAATTCGCGCCACACCTGCGGCAGCGCGGCGATGATGTCGTCCGCGATAAGCCCTGGCCCGAAAATCTCCGCGGCGCGCGCATGCATCCACGCGGCGCAAGACGCGGCGCAAAAGCCGTCCATGCGCTGCGCAAGAAGGCCGGCGATGATTCCCGTCAGCACGTCGCCGGAGCCGGCGGTTGCGAGCCAAGGGGTCGCCCAGGGCAGGATCGAGGCGCGGCCGTCGGGCGCCGCGACCACCGCGTCCGGCCCCTTGTAGAGCACGACCGCGCCGCTGGCGCGCGCAGCCGCGCGCGTCTTGTCGAGCTTCGAGCGGCTGGCGGCGACGTCGCACTCGGCGAAAAGCCGCGCGAATTCGCCCGCATGCGGCGTCATCACCACCGGCCCCGGCGCCGCACGCGTCGCGCGCCACAGACGTTCGGGATCGTCGGCGAAACTGGACAGCGCGTCGGCGTCGAGCACGGCGGCCCGGCGATAGGCCTGCGCTGGCGTTGACGGCGAGCGCGTCGCAGGGACTGGCGAGCGTGACGAGGCCCGCCCCCGAGCGCAGCGCCGCCGCCGCCGAAAGACGCGCGGCGCCGGTGAAAGAGGCGCCGCCGGAGACGACGAGCGCATGGCCGCGCGAATATTTGTGCCCTTCGACCTGCGGCAGCGGCAGCGCCGTGCGCCAGAGCTGCGGCATGTTGACGAAGGCGGCGACGTCGAGCCCGTCAAGCGCCGAGGGGCGGATGCCAATATGCGCGCAAGTGAGCGCGCCGCAGTGAAGGCGGCCCGGCAGCAGCAAATGGCCAGTCTTCACCCGAAAGAAGGTGACGGTCGCGTCCGCCTCGACCGCGGCGCCGCGCACGGCGCCGGTGGTGCCGTCGACGCCGCTAGGAATGTCGACGCTGACGACATTCTGGCCGCTTGCGCGCCGCCAACGGTTGAGGCGCTGAACCAGCGCGCAGGCGTCGGCGTCGAGATCGCGCGCGAGCCCGGTGCCGAACAAGGCGTCGACGACGAGATCGGCCCCCTCGAATTCGCATTCGAGCGCCGAACTCACCGCGCAAGGCCAGGCGGCCGCCGCGCGCGCCGCATCGCCGCGCAGCTGCTCGATCGGCGTCAGCGACGCGACGCGCACCTTATAGCGCTGCGCTTTCAGCAATCTCGCCGCGACGAAACCATCGCCGCCATTATTGCCCGGGCCGCAAAGCACCAGCACGCGCCGCCCGCTTGTGCGTTGCAAAATCTGACTCGTCACTCGGGTCAGGGCGACGGCGGCGTTCTCCATCAGCCTCATGCCCGGAACCCCGCTCTCGATCGTCAGGCGATCGGCGCGGGCCATCTGGTCGGTGGTGAGCAGTTCGAGCGGGAAGGAGCCGGGCATGGCGCGATGGTGACCGAAGGCCGTCGCCTGCGCAATGGGCGCCGCGCAATTGCGCAGCCGCGACGCTCGTTTATTTGGCGCCGCATTCCGCCGCGCCCCTGTTTCCGCTATGTCTGCGACTATGCTGACCGCCGTGCTCCTCGCCTATGACGCGCCTGCGGCGTCGCTGCGCCGAGAGGCGGCGGCGCGCAGTCTCGGTTCGCTTGTCGAGGCTTGCGTTCAGGGACTTGTCGCCGACGCCGCATTGGTCGGCGCGCCCGATTGCGGGCTGGAAAGGATCGCCGATGAAGCCGGCTGCGCGCTCGTCGAGACGGCGCGCGCCGGAGATGGTCTCGCCGAAGCGCTGGCGATGGCGCGCCGTGACCACATTCTGCTGCTGATCGCGGGCTATGCGGTTGAGCGCGGATTCGTGGAGGAGGTCGAGGACCTCTTCGCCTATGGCGATCGCGGCCGCGCCCGAATCCTGCGCCTCGCGCCCCATTCCTTGTTGACCCGGCTCGCGCCGAATTTATCCCGGCCGGTCGGGTTGATCGCGCCAAAGCGCGCGCTGGCCGGGGCCGGCGCTGCCGATCTTTCGCGCCTTGCCCGGAAATTGCGGGGCGCGGAGCTGACGACCCGCGCCAGGCGCGTTTTCTGAATGCTATTGATTGAAGGTATTGCAGGCGTCGATGCTGCCCGTCCGCAGGCCCTTCAACAGCCATTGCGTGCGCTGCGCCGAAGACCCATGCGTGAAGCTGTCAGGCACGACATAGCCGCGCGTCGCTCTCTGCATGCGATCGTCGCCAATCGCCTGCGCCGAGGCGACGGCTTTCTCGATGTCGCCCTCCTCCAGGAAGCGCTGGCGCTGATTGCCGTGATGCGCCCAGACGCCCGAGAGACAGTCCGCCATGAGTTCGGCGCGAACGGAAAGCGCGTTGGCTTCCGAACGGCTGCCGGCCGCCTGCTGCGCGCGCTGCACTTTCGGCAGAATGCCCATCAGATTTTGGATGTGATGGCCCATTTCATGCGAGATCACATAGGCGTAGGCGAAGTCGCCGCCGCCGCCGAAGCGCCGCTGCATGTCGCGAAAGAACGAGGTGTCGAGATAGATGCGCTGGTCGAGCGGGCAGTAGAACGGCCCCATCGCCGACTGCGCTGGGCCGCAGCGCGACTGCGTATAGCCGTCGAACAGCACGAGGCGCGGCGGCTGGAAGCGTATGCCCTTTTGCTGGGGAAGCACCTCCGACCAAACCTGCTCGTTGGAGCCCATAACCTTGGAGACGAAGCGGCCCAATTGATCGGTGGGTTCAGAACCCGGCTGCGTGCGCGGCGTCTCCTGGCGCGGCAAGGCGACTTCGCGGTCGCCGCGCATGCTGTTGATCATCTGCGCGCCGCCAATGAGTATGGCGGGGTTGATGCCGAGCGCCCAGCCGACAAGGCCGAGGATCACCATCGTGCCAAGGCCAATGCCGCCGGCGCCCATCCGGGGACCGCGCGCGATCATCGGACCTTCGTCCCCCCGGCGATCCTCAATATTCTCGGACGACTGGAGATCTTCCCATTTCATGGTCGCGCGCTCCGCTCGCGCCCCCCGCGGCGCTGCTGTTCGACCACTATTTAATTGAGCTTTACCCGCCTGGGTAGTGCCGCGATTGACGGCAGCGCAGCGGATAGGCCTAGGGCGCGCCCCACTCCGCCGGCCACTCCTGCCGCAAGCGCCCCCCCAGCCGCACAGGCGCGACCATCGTCGCCAGCCCATCGGCGCCGATCTCGGCGGCGACGGCGCAAAGCGTCGCTTCCCCGCTCGCGGGCTCAAAGCGCGTCCCCGGCGTCTTGCGCAGGAAGCGGCGCAGCGGCTCTTCTTTCTCCATGCCGATGACGGAATCATAATCCCCCGTCATGCCGGCGTCGGTCTGATAGGCGGTGCCGCCAGGGAAAATCTGCGCGTCGGCGGTCGGTGTATGCGTGTGCGTGCCAATGACGAGAGAGGCGCGGCCATCGACGAAATGACCCATCGCCATCTTTTCGCTCGAGGTTTCGGCGTGCATGTCGATGACAATGGCGTCGCAGCCGACGCCCAAGGGACAGGCGTCGAGCTCGCGCTCGATCGCCGCGAAGGGATCATCGAGCGCGTCCATGAAGACGCGGCCCATCGGATTGACGACGAGCACCTGCTGGCCGCGCGCCGCCGTATAAAGATTGGCGCCGCGCCCCGGCGTCCCCGCTGGATAATTTATCGGCCGCAGCAGGCGCGGCTGACGTTCGATGAAGACCAGCGCCTCGCGTTGGTCGAAGGCGTGATTGCCGAGCGTAACGCAATCGACGCCCACGCCGAGCATTTCGTCGCAGATAGCTTCGGTGATGCCGAAGCCTCCGGCGGCGTTCTCGCCATTGGCGACGACGAAATCGAGCGCCCATTTCTCGCGCAGACGCGGGACGAAACGCGTGACCGCCGCCCGGCCGGAGCGGCCCATGACGTCGCCGATAAAAAGGAGGCGGAGCGGGGCGTTCGACATAGACCGTCATAGCCCGCGCGCGCGTAGAGCGCAAAATCGCCGCTTGCGCGCCGTCGCGAGGGATTGCGCGCCAGCGCGGCGTTTCTTAACTGGAGGCGTCTGATGTAACATCGCCGCCCGTAGCGAGCCCCGCCAAAATGCATGACGCCGCTGAACGCCCCGCTGTCCTGACGCAAAAAGACGCCCCGGCCCGGCCTTACGTCGTTTTCGAGGAGGGGCGCGACGGCGGGCGAGCGCTGCTTTTCAGCGAGCCGGAAGAAATCATCGTCGCGTGCGAGCCGGGCGAGGTCGCGCAAGCTTTCGCGCACATGGAGGCGGCCACGAAACGCGGCCTCCATCTCGCCGGTTACGCCAGCTATGAGCTCGGCTATGCGCTGGAGCCGAAATTCTCGACGCAGAAGACGCCGCATTCGCGCACGCCGCTTCTGCTCTTTGGCGCCTTTCGCGCCCCGCGGTCCTGGTCTCTCGCGCCAGGCGAAGCGCAAGCGCCGCGCGTTGCGCTGACGCCGGCATGGACGCAAGCCGAATATGCCGAGCGCTTTCAGAAATGCCGCGACTATATTTTCGCCGGCGACGTCTATCAGATCAATCTCACCTTCCCGCTCTATGGCCATTGGGAAGGCGATCCGCTCGCGCTCTATCGCGGCCTGCGCAAGCGCCAGCCCGTCGCCTATGGCGGGGGGGTGGCGCTTGACGAAGAGACGGTCGTCTCGCTGTCGCCGGAAGTTTTCTTCGAGGCGCAAGGCCGCGCCGTCCGCGCGCGTCCGATGAAAGGCACGGCGCAGCGCGGCGTCATGCCGACCGAGGACATGGCGCGCGCGCAATATCTGGTGGAAGACGAAAAATCCCGCGCCGAAAATCTGATGATCGTCGACCTTCTGCGCAATGATCTTTCGCGCCTCGCCGAAGTCGGCACGGTGAAGGTCACCGATCTCTTCACCATCCAGACCTATCCGACGCTGCATCAGATGACCTCGGGCATCGAAGCGCAATTGCGCCGCGACGTGACGTTGAAGGATCTTTTCGCCGGCCTCTTTCCTTGCGGCTCGGTGACCGGCGCGCCGAAGATTCGCGCGATGGAGATCATCCGCGATCTCGAATGCGCGGCGCGCGGCGTCTATTGCGGGTCGCTCGGCGTCATCGCGCCCGACGGCGACATCCGCTTTAATGTCGCGATCCGCACGCTGACACTTTTTCCCGGCGGCGAACTCATCTGCAATGTCGGCTCCGCTATCGTCGCCGATTCCCGCGCGCGCGAAGAGTATGAGGAATGTCTGATCAAGGCGCGCTTCCTGACGGGCGCGAGAATGACTTCGGACTGATCGAAACGCTGTTGTGGACGCGCGCGGACAGCTTCGATCTGCTGCCCGAGCATCTTTCGCGTCTTGCAGCGTCGAGCGCGACATTGGGTTTCGCCTATGACGAAGCGCGCGTGCGCGCGGCGCTCGAAGACGCTGTCCACGACAACGACGCGCCGTATCTGCGCGTGCGGCTCGTCCTATCGCGCGAGGGCGCGATCGAGACAAGCGTCACAAAGATTGAACCAATCTCGCCCGAGACGGTCTGGCGCGTCGCGATCGCGAAGCGGCGCTTTTCCTCCGCAGACCGGCTGTTGCGGCATAAAACCACACAGCGGGCGCTTTATGAGGACGAGTTGACGGAAGCGGCGCGAGACGGCGCGGACGAGGTTCTCTTTCTCAACGAGCGGGACGAACTCTGCGAAAGCGCGCGCTGCAATCTTTTTCTCCCGCGCGGCGAGATTTTGCTGACCCCGCCGCTTTCCTGCGGTCTGTTGCCGGGAACGCTGCGCGCCCGCCTCCTCGCCGAGGGGCGGGCGCGGGAGGCGACCCTGCGCCTCGATGACCTCGCGCAAGGCGAATTCCTGCTTGGCAATTCGGTGCGCGGCCTCGTGCGGGCGCGCCTCATATTTTGATAAGCTCAAACATTAACTAAAACTAAACAGTTGTGCGGCCGGGCGCCAAATCGCCACAGTTTTACCGAGAGTCTTGCCAAGGTCTTAACTCCGGCCTCCCCACACTCCGCATTCCTCTGGGCTGGGGAATGACGAAATGAACGACTTCATCCAAATGCTGGTTACGCATCCGATCATCTCGATTTGGCTTGCGCTTACGGTGCTTCTGTGGCTCGCCGTCTATTTCTCGACGCGCAAACCCCGCGAAGGAAGCGCGCGGAACGCCGTCAATGCGCTTGGAGGAGGCCCTGAAAAAGTCGGCAGGCTTTTTCGATAGGGTCAGGGCGCGATCACGCGGACAGGCTCTAGGTTTGGCCGGGCTTTAGCCTATAGAAGATATGTCGGCCGATGGCGTCCATCTTGGTGAGTGCGCGCGCCCAGCGCGGCCGCACGTAAGTTGCATGATAATGCGTCGAGCGACCGACGTCGGAGATATAGGTTCGCCCGTTCATGACCTCATTGGCGACGCGCACCGCGCGCTCCCATGACTCGCGCTCGGTGATGCGCAGCGACCTGCCTTCGCAGGCGAAGGAGAATTGGCACGCCTTATAGCGATGCCGGTTCTGATATACGACGCCGCAGACGCTTGACGGATAGAGTCCGCTCTGCACGCGGTTGAGCACGACTTGCGCGACCGCCGCCTGCCCGGCCTCGGGCTCGCTGCGGGCTTCGAAATAGACCGCTTCCGCAAGACAGCGCTCCTCGCGGCCGAGCTTTTCATGATCGACCAGCGCGGCGTAATCGGGCCGAACCGCGCCGACTTCCGGCTTGCCCGGCGCCGAGAGCGCCAGCGTCGCGCGCGGGAAGGACGAGACTTCGATCGGCGTCGCGTCGGGCTGCGCCGGCGTCGAAGAGCCGAGCGCCACGGCGCGCGCGACTTGCGGCGTCGCTCCATGGAGCGCGCGCTCGTTCAGCGCTTCCTTCGCCGCCTCGCGCGCGGCGTCATTTGCCGGCGGCGTCGAGATCGAAGCGTTCTGCGCGGGCGAAGCGGCCGCTGTCGATTTCTGCGTTGTGGCCGGTTCTTCGACGGTCGCCGCTTCGGCTTCATAAAGCGCCTCGTCGCCGGGCGTCGCGGCGCGCGGAGCGAGCGGCGTCGCTGTGGGCCGCGTCGTCTTGCCCTCCAAACCAAAGGAAAGCTCAGTCGGCTCGATCAGCCCAAGCGTCGAGGGGGTGGCGCGGCGCGTCTCGAAAGTGGGGCGGATGGCGACGACCGGGTCGCCCTTATGCGTGCGGTCGACCTCGGGGAAATGCGCCACGTCGGGCTTGAGTTCGACATGCGGTTCGCGCTCGTCGGGTATGGAGCGCATGTCCTCCGGGCCGCCGACCATCAGCCGCGCGTTCTGGACCAAGGCGCGGGTCTGGCCGTAGAGGCCGAAATCGCCGGTCGCCGCCTCGCTGAATCCCGTCGACGCTCCGCCCCCGCGCGCCCTTGCGGCGAGCGGCGAGACGCGCAAATCGCCGGAAGGGTCCTGCCCCGCGACGGCGGTGAAGGAGACGAGCACGCCGACGCCGAGCGCCCAAGGCGCCATGACGCTGAAGACCCAGGGCGCGACTCTTGCGCCCGGACGCGCTTTCGACTGACGACGCATAGACATATCCACGTGCGACGGCGCATGTCTCGCGAGGACCGCGATCTTGCGTCGCTCCGCCCCTGATGCGAAAAATTTTCCTAAAATCTTATGGACGATTAGGCTTGCGGAACTGTTGCCGGGTCGGCGCCGCGCACGTGCCAGAATGAGGCAGCGGCGTCGGACTTACTCACCGATGAGATGCAGCGCGATCTCGCGGGCGTGGGGCCGGCGGCGATGCTCGAAAAGGAACACGCCCTGCCATGTCCCGAGCATAAGCGCGCCGTCGATCAACGGAATGGAAAGATGCGTCTGCGTCAGCGCGGCGCGGATATGCGCGGGCATGTCGTCGGCGCCTTCCGTATCATGCGCGTAATGCGCGCCTTCCGGCGCCAGGCGTGCAAAGACGGCTTCGAGATCGCGGAGAACGGTCGGATCGGCGTTTTCCTGGATAATGAGAGAGGCCGAGGTGTGCCGGCAAAAAGCCGTCAGCAGCCCCTGCCCCATGCGCGCGTCCCGCGCGAAATCGGCGAGACTCGCGGTGATCTCGTAAAAGCCGCGGCCCGTGGTTTGAACGCGCAGCGCATGGCTCGCTTGTCGCATGAGGGCAATGTGCCCGCTCGCACGCGAAAGTCCAGACCATTCAAACTTGTCAGCGCGCTGCGCAGGCGGTAAGCGCCGCGGAAGGAGAAAGACATGCCCCAGAGCCTGATGGATGCCGCGACGGCCTTGGCTGCGAATGAGACGGCGCGAGATTACGCCAGCGCCGCGATCGCCACGCTCGCCTGGGCGGAGGCGGCGACCGTGATCGGCGCCGCCTACGCCAAGCGGATGATCCCACTGCGCTTCATGGCGATGTTCGGCAATGTGCTCGGCGTGATGTTCGGGCTCGCGATCGGCAGCCTGCCGACGATCGTCAAACACGCCGTCAACTTTCCGCTGAACGCGATCCGCATGCGCGAGATGCGGCGGCTCATCGCCAGCGTGCGCGAGGCCAACGCCACCGACCTCAATATCGAATGGCTGAAGCCCTTCATGCATCCGCGCAGCCTCAAGTCGGGGGAGCTCGTCTTCGCCAGAGGCGACGCCGCCGACGAAGCCTTCGTCGTCGTCGAGGGACGCGTCGAGATCGTCGAGCGCGACGTCCTGCTCGCGCCAGGCGATATTTTCGGCGAGATGGCGCTGTTCACCGCGACCGGAAAACGCACAGCGACGGCGCGCTGCGCAAGCGACGCGCGACTCCTCGTCATCACCTATGAGCAGTTCGAGCAGCTTTATTTCCAGAACCCGGAATTTGGCCTCTATCTCGTGCGGCTGATCGTGCGTCGCTTCGAGGCGAACCATCGGGACGTGGAGCTGGAGAGCGCGTGAGCAGAGAGGCTCGCCCTGATGCCGAGGAGCCGCCGCGCACGGCGGCGTGGCTGCCCGGCGCAAGGCTGGGCATGACGGTAGAGAGACGGCGCGTCACGTTGTGCGCCAGCGCGGGGGAATTATGCTAAGCTTATGGTTTCATTTAAATTTTTTGCTTGTAGCCGCTTGTCTTCCTTCTATGCGCTCCCAAGTCTTGGGCAGAGCCCGTCGCAATTGATGACGGCGTAAGAATCGCCGGTTGCGACGCGGCCTGTCAGCATCGAGGAGGGTCTGATATGGCGCTCGCAGTGCACAGTGGTGCGGAACTCGGCAAGATCATCATGTGGGTCGCGGCCTTCGCGTTCTTCGTGGTGGTTGCGCTCACCTGGGTTCCCGAATGGGTCGCTCCGCAAGGAGAGCAGGGCGGGTCCGAAGTCGGCCGCACCGTGAAAATGATCAAGTAAGAAATCATCGTGACTGAAGGGCGCCGTCCTATGGACGGCGCCTTTTTGTTCGCCGGAAGGGGACGGTCAGGCCGTGCTGACCGCCTTTTTGCCGAGCGCCGCCTGCGCTGCGGCAAGACGCGCGATCGGCACACGAAAGGGCGAACAGGACACATAATCGAGCCCGATCTTCTCGAAGAAGGCGACGGAAGCGGGATCGCCGCCGTGCTCGCCGCAGACGCCGAGCGTAATGCCGGGATTGGCGCCGCGCGCGCGCTGGCAGCCGAGCGCGACAAGCTCGCCGACGCCATCCTGGTCGATGGTGACGAAAGGGTCCGCCGGCAGCAGGCCTTTCTCGACATAGGCGTTCAGAAACGAACCTGAGTCGTCGCGGGAAATGCCGAGCGTCGTCTGGGTCAAATCGTTGGTGCCGAAGGAGAAGAAATCCGCCGAAGGCGCGATGTCGTTTGCGCGCAAGGCGGCGCGCGGCAATTCGATCATCGTGCCGACATGGTAGCTCGGGCGAATGCCGGTCTCGTCCTCAACGAGCTTCGCCATCTCGGCGACGCGCGCCTTGACGAGATCGAGCTCCGCGCGCGCGAATACGAGCGGCGCCATGATTTCGATGTCGACCGGCGCCCCTGTCGACAGGCTCGCCTCGATGGCGGCCTCGAAAATCGCGCGCGCCTGCATGTCGACGATCTCGGGAAAGATCACGGCGAGACGCACGCCGCGAAAGCCGAGCATGGGATTGAACTCGGAAAGCTGCGCGGCGCGGCGGCGGAGCTTGATGGGATCGGCGCCCATGGCGCGCGCGACGGCGGCGATCTCCGCGTCCGAATGCGGCAGGAATTCATGCAGGGGCGGGTCGAGCAGACGGATCGTGACCGGCAGGCCCGACATGATCTCGAAGAGTTGCTTGAAATCCTCGCGCTGCATCGGCAGAAGCTTGGCGAGGGCGAGACGGCGCCCTTCCGCGTCATCGGCGAGAATCATCTCGCGCACGGCGACGATGCGTTCGCCCTCGAAGAACATGTGCTCCGTGCGCGCGAGGCCAATGCCCTCGGCGCCGAAGCGGCGCGCGGCGCGCGCGTCCGAGGGCGTCTCGGCGTTGGCGCGCACCTTGAGGCGGCGCGCATCGTCCGCCCAGTTCATCAGGATCGCGAATTCGCCGGTGAGTTCGGGCCGCTGCATCTTCACCTCGCCGGCGATGACATGTCCGGCCGAGCCGTCGATGGTGATGCGCTCGCCCTTGGCGAAACGCTTGCCGGCGACGGTGAAGCTCTGATCCTCATAATCGATGCGCAGGGCGCCGGCGCCGGTGACGCAGGGCTTGCCCATGCCGCGCGCGACGACGGCGGCGTGCGAGGTCATGCCGCCGCGCGCGGTGAGAATGCCTTCCGCGGCGTGCATGCCGCCGATGTCCTCGGGGCTCGTCTCGACGCGAACGAGAATCACCTTGCGACCGGCGTTCGCGAGCGTCTGCGCCTCCTCGGCGTCAAAGACGATCTCGCCGAAAGCGGCGCCGGGCGAGGCCGGCAAGCCGGTGGCGAGAATGTCGCGCTTCGCCGCGGGGTCAATCGTTGGATGCAGCAATTGTTCGAGCGAGAGCGGCTCGACCCGCGTGATCGCCTCGTCCTTGCCGATGAGGCCCTCGCGCGCCATGTCGACGGCGAGTTTGAGCGCGGCGCGCGCGGTGCGTTTGCCAGCGCGCGTCTGCAGCATCCACAGCTTTCCGCGCTCGACGGTGAACTCCATATCCTGCATGTCGCGGAAATGGCGTTCGAGCTTTTCGGCGTAGTCCTTGAACTCCGCGAAGATCGCCGGCATCGCCGCCTCGAGCGAAACTTTCTCGCCGCCGGACGCCTGGCTTGCGACCTGCGTGATCGGTTGCGGCGTGCGGATGCCGGCGACGACGTCTTCGCCTTGCGCATTGATGAGATATTCGCCGTAAAGCTCGCGCACGCCGGTGGAAGGGTTGCGCGTAAAGGCGACGCCGGTCGCGGAATCGACGCCCATGTTGCCAAACACCATCGCCTGAATATTGACGGCGGTGCCCCAGCTCTCGGGGAGATTGTGCAGACTGCGATAGACGATGGCGCGATGGTTCATCCAGGAAGAGAACACCGCCTTGATCGCGCCCCACAGCTGCTCGCGCGGATCCTGGGGAAAGCTCTGGCCCGCCGCATTCAGCACGATCGACTTATATTGCGCGGCGACCTCGCGCCAATCGTCGGCGGAGAGTTGCGTGTCGAGCGCGAAGCCCTTGCTCTCCTTGAGGCCTTCGAGCGCCTCTTCGAATTCGTGATGCTCGACGGCGAGCACGACGGAGGAATACATTTCGATGAAGCGTCGATAGCAATCCCAGGCGAAACGATCGTCGCCGGAATTCCTCGCCAGCGCCTCGACCGTCTCGTCGTTGAGGCCGAGATTGAGCACCGTATCCATCATGCCCGGCATGGAGGCGCGCGCGCCAGAACGCACCGAGACCAGGAGCGGCCATTGCGCATTATCGAAGACATGTCCGGCGACGTGACCGATCTCCGCCAGCGCCGCGTCGACTTGGCCCTTTAGATCGGCGGGAAATGTCTTGCCGTTCGCGTAAAAATAGGAGCAGACCTCGGTCGTAATCGTAAAACCGGGCGGCACCGGCAGGCCGAGCGCGGCCATTTCCGCGAGATTAGCGCCTTTGCCGCCCAGGAGATCTTTCATCGACGCCGATCCTTCCGACCGACCGGCGCTGAAACTATAGACCCATTTCGTCATTGCGTCGTCTTCCCGGGTGGACGGCGGGCTCGAACGGGAAAAAGGAGTGACGCTGGCCGCGCCGAACGCCGCAACCTCATCATTCCCCAAATGGAAGCCGAATACCGTCCTGCTTGCGCTCATACAATAGCAGATCAGTGACGATAGCGAACGACGGTCGCGGAAGGTAATTTCGCCTGCGAGGCAGTCAGCGAAATCAGTCGCCGGCTCCTCGCGCCGTCTGGCGCCTGATCGCCGCGATAGCGTCGACTCTCGCTTTTCGCCTGTCTGGGGCCGGCTGCCGCGCGCCGCTCGCGAAATCGTCGAAGCGCGTCATCACAAACGCCTTCGTCAGCGCCGCGACGACGAGCGTCAGTCCCGACCCGAAGGCGGTGACGAAAGCGGCGGCGGGGCCAATCGTCACATAGTCGTTCGGCGCCAGCATCACCCAGCCGGTCGCGGACAGCACGGCGCCCGTGAGGAGAATGCCGCCGTTGCCCTTGGCGCCGAAGGCGCGGTCTCCGAGCATCGCGTCGCAGAAAAAGCCCGCGCCGACGAAAAATAGCCCCCCTATGAAGGACAGCGCGATGAACTCGCCCTCCGTCAGCGCGGTCGCGCGGAGGCGCAGGACGATGTAACGCATCACGGCGCCGCGCAGGCCGGGGCCTTCGTGCAATGCGGCTTCAGCTCCGTCCGGCGTCAGCAGCAGGCGAATTTTGTTCCACACCAGGAGCGGCACTATCGAAAGCAGTATCGCGAAAAAGCGACTCATTTCGACATCTCCGTCACAAATTCGAAGCGGCGGTCTTTCCTGGACAGCGGGGCCATGGGACAAAGCGCGGCGTTGCGCGTTTTTTAAGATGCGAAACACTTTTCCAGTTTCAGCCCTAACGAAAAAAAGTTAAGGAAAATACAACCTTCGGTAGTTCGGACATGGCTCAAGACGACGACGCGCCCCGCCCTCGACCCGCGCATGAACTCGGGCAATCTCTCGATCTCCTCTCGGTTGCGGAAATCGACGCGCGCATCGAGGCGCTGCGCGCCGAGATCGCGCGGTTGGAGACGGCCCGCGCCAGCAAGCAGGCGGCCGGCGCGGCCGCAGAGGCTTTCTTCAAGAAATAGCCCGCGGGCCAGCAGAACGCGCGCGGCTTGACAGCGGCGACCGCATCGCGCTTCTTCTCGCCCGCGCCGCCGGGACCGCCCGGCCCTCCCTGATTTCCAATAGAAAGCGGCCCATGCATCGCTACCGTTCGCATAATTGTGGAGAGCCGAATGAGGCGCTCGCGGGCGAAAGAATCCGTCTTTCCGGCTGGTGCCATCGCATTCGCGATCACGGCGGCGTGTTGTTTATCGACCTGCGCGACCATTACGGACTGACGCAATGCGTGGTTGACCCGGATTCGCCGGCCTTCGCGCAGGCCGAAAAGCTACGCTCAGAGTGGGTCGTCCGGCTCGACGGCGACGTGCGCAAGCGCCCCGCCGGCACTGAGAACCCCGACATGCCGACGGGACAGGTCGAGATCTATGTGAACGAGATCGAGGTGCTGGGCGCCGCCGCCGAATTGCCGCTGCCGGTCTTCGGCGACCAGCTCTATCCCGAGGATACGCGCCTCAAATATCGCTTCCTCGATCTGCGGCGCGAAAAGCTGCATGAAAACATCATGCTGCGCGGACGCATCATCGACTCGATCCGCACCCGCATGAAGCAGACGGGCTTCTTCGAATTCCAGACGCCGATTCTCACCGCCTCCTCGCCGGAGGGCGCGCGCGATTTCCTCGTGCCCTCGCGCCTGCATCCCGGCAAATTCTACGCCCTGCCGCAGGCGCCCCAGCAGTTCAAGCAGCTTCTCATGGTCGCGGGCTTCGACCGCTATTTCCAGATCGCGCCCTGCTTTCGCGACGAGGACGCGCGCGCCGACCGCTCGCCCGGCGAATTCTATCAGCTCGACGTCGAGATGAGCTTCGTGACGCAAGAAGACGTCTTCGCGTCCATGGAGCCGGTGCTGCGCGGCGTCTTCGAGGAATTCTCGGACGGCAAACCGGTCACGGGGAATTTTCCGCGCATCCCCTTTCGCGAGGCGATGCTGAAATATGGAACGGACAAGCCGGATTTGCGCAATCCGCTGATCATCGCCGACGTGAGCCAAGAATTCGCGCGCGAGGATGTGAGCTTCAAAGCCTTCAAGGGCAAGACCGTGCGCGCGATCCCGGCACCCGGCGCGGCCGCCCAGCCGCGCAGCTTCTTCGACAAATTGAACGACTGGGCGCGAAGCGAAGGCGCGCCAGGGTTGGGCTATGTGATCTTCGAAGAAGAAGCGGGCGCATTGACCGGCAAAGGCCCCATTGCGAAATTTATTCCCGCAGAGGCGCAGGCGGCGATCGCGGCAAAGGCGGGCGTGAAAGCAGGCGACGCGGTGTTTTTCTCAGCCGGCGAAGAGACGGCGGCCGCCAAGCTTGCCGGCGCGGCGCGCATCCGCATCGGCAATGAACTCGGTCTGTCGAAAACGGATGTCTTCGAATTCTGCTGGATCGTCGACTTCCCGATGTATGAGTGGAACGAGGACGAGAAGAAGATCGACTTCTCGCATAATCCCTTCTCCATGCCGCAGGGCGGGCTCGACGCGCTCGACACCATGGACCCGCTCGACATTCTCGCCTTCCAATACGACATCGTCTGCAACGGCGTAGAGCTGTCGTCGGGCGCGATCCGAAACCACCGCCCCGACATAATGCGCCGCGCTTTCGAGATCGCGGGTTATGACGAACAAGTGCTCATCGAGAAATTCGGCGGCATGTATCGCGCCTTCCAATATGGCGCGCCGCCGCATGGCGGCATCGCGCCCGGCGTCGACCGCATCGTCATGTTGCTCGCGGGCGAGGAGAACTTGCGCGAGGTGACGCTCTTCCCGATGAACCAGCGCGCCGAGGATTTGCTCATGGGCGCGCCGTTGGAAGCGACGATGAAGCAACTGCGCGAATTGCACATCAGGCTGAATCTGCCGGAGCAGAAGGCGTAACGTCCCGAGCGCCTATGGCGGGGGGCGGGTCGCGCCGCTCCGACGCCACGCCCATCCATGAAACGCGCCGAAACGAGCGCAGGATAATGACGCAGATCACAAGGACGAAGGCCGCGAGAAAGGCGAGCTGTCCGACGGTCATGCCGAGCCCATAAGCGAAGCTTGTCAATGCGTCCGGCGGCTCTCGGGGCGCGATGGCCGGCGCCTGCGCCGCCGCGCGATCCGTTGACGCTGGCGCCGGCGCCACGGCGATCTTCGGCGCGAGGCCAAGCAGATCGGCGGGATCCGTCGCCGCGGTCATCAACCTTGTGCTTTCGAGGTCCGCGCGCGTCAGCCAGAAAATGTCTTCCGGCGCAGCGGTTCGCATCAGCTCGACAATCTTGGCCGAAGGCAGCCCCATATCGCTGAGATAGCGCGCAACCATGCGATAATGCGCGGCGGCGCAGGCGCCGGC
>CAZCJY010000002.1:0-2542 GCA_964498975.1 uncultured Methylocystis sp. | reverse complement strand
CGCTTATTGCGCTTCGGCCTGTACGCTTGTGCTCGCGGCCGGCGATTTGTGACGCGAAATGTGGCGAACAAAATCCTTTTCGCCGACGACCCGGACTTGCCTCAACACGACGCGACCGCCCCGTGTGAGCGTACGCGTTTGGTAGTAACGGACATGCTGCGTCACATCCTGCTCTGGAACCAGCATTTCATGCAGGCCGACGCGCACGCCGGGCGCGACGTAGCGCGCCTTGCCGGCCGCGAGCACAAGCGTACAGGCCGAAGCGCAATAAGCGTCCTGCAGGACGGCTCGGCCGGATGAAACAACGGCGATGTCCATTTTTTTCTTCGGCGCGGGACCTTTCCGTTTCTGCAGCATCACTCTCCGAGCGCGCTACCGCGACATAGAGGCCTCGCGCGCGAATGAGACGACCGATCTCCATCGCTGCTTCCACCACGCCGCCGCCCGAGCTGATGAGAACCTGCGGCGTGCGGACGCCGATTTGCTTCAAAGCCTTGCGAAACAGCGCCGGCGTTTGCTCGTCGATTACCCCTTCAAGCGAGATCCATACGGCGCAACTCGGTAGACAATTGCTAACGCCCCTGTGGAAAATCGCCATGCGCATTGGCGGCCCTGGTGGTCTTACGGACTGTTGGCGCGCATCCGCAATCGGCGGCAGCAGGACAAACAAAGAAAGCAGAAGAACCGCAAAATACTTCATGGCCGCATTCGCGCTAACGGGAGAAAGGCAAAGATATGCAATCATGCCGGCGGGCGACGGACAAGCCCCCCGACATCGCGCCGATTGCGCGATTTGCAACAGAGGGTGAATAATTCCGCAGGCGCCGTGAAACTTTCCCGACCGAGTGGAAAGCAGAAAATGGGAAGCGCCGCCAAGCCCGCATTGGGACATCCATACGTCGGGCGCCACGCAGCCGAAGTTTCCGTTCCAGTCGCCTTAAGCGGCCGGTAACGCCGTCGCTCATATACTCCGCAAACGCGATCAGCGCCGCCGAAAGCGCGTCATCGCGCTTCCCGGAGTCTGAGCTTTGTATAGCAAGCGACAACAGCAGATTCTCGCGGCGATCACACAAGGATTGACCCTACCTCGGTCCTCATCCGAGATTCATGTCGATCAGACGCCCGGCTATATCGACTCGGTCGTCGAGGTTCATGATTTCGCCGTCGCGCTGATGGGCGCCATCGGCGCCGCTGTCGCCTCGATCGGCGAGCGGCGCGGGCTAGGCGCTCAGCAAGTGACGGTGGATCGCCGGCACGCCGGGCTGCTGTTCAATGAAATCGCTTATTTCTTCCAGAGCGGCTGGCAATTCGACATCAGCGCCGTCCATACGGCGATCAACGGCTTCTATCGCACGCGCGACGAGCGCGAGATCGTCTTCAACGGCGCCTATCAGCATCTGCGCGAAGGGATTCTGCGCTTCCTGGATTGTCCCAATGAGCGCGAGGCGATCGCCAAGCGCGTGGCGCGCCACGACGCGCAGTCGCTCGAGGACGAACTCTCCGCGCTTGGACTATGCGCAGCAATAGTCAGAACGCCCCAAGAATGGCTTGCGCATCCGCAAGGACAAGCGATCGCCGATGCGCAGCCGATCGAGATCATGCGCCAGGGCGAAGGCGCGCGCGTCGCATTCGAGCCTGCGACGGCGCGCCCGCTGGAACGGCTTCGCGTCCTCGATTTCACCCATGTCGTCGCCGGGCCGACGATCGGCAAGCTGCTCGCCGAGCATGGCGCGGACGTCATCCATTGCCGCAACCCCTATCTCGACCACATCCTCGGCTTCGACATCGACACGTCCTTCGGCAAGAAGAACGCCTATATCGACTTGCGCGCCGATACGGATCGCGCCCGCACGCTCGAACTTGTCCGCGACTGCGACGTGTTCGTGCAGGGCTTTCGCTGGGGTTCATTGGCGAAACGTGGACTGGGGCCCGAGGATCTGTGGCGCGTCAATCCGGGCCTGATTTATGTCGAGGTCAACGCCTATGGTTTTGAAGGGCCCTGGGCCGAGCGCCGCGGCTGGGAGCAGCTGGCGCAGGCGGCGACGGGACTCGCGAGCCTGCACAGCGCGAAACTGGGAAAATCCGCGCTCATCCCCGCCTATTTCAACGATTACGGCTCCGGCTGTCTCGGCGCGCTCGGCGTTCTCGCCGCGCTGGCGCGCCGCGCCGAGGAAGGCGGCCGCTGGATGGTGCGCGTGTCGCTCGCCAAGACCGCCATGCTGGGCATGCGCTTCGCGGACAATCGCGAAACGCCTGTCCCCATCGGGCTGGACGATCTCAATCGCTATCTCGTCGATCAGGAATCCCCCATCGGCCTGCTGACGCGGGTCGCGCCGGCAATCCAGCTGGAGAAGACGCCGGCTTACGTCGACCGGGCCGGCAGTTTTCCGGGCTCGTCGACGCTCGACATCGGCTGGGGGCCGGACGTGCTCGCGCCGCGCGCGCCGCCGCACCGGCCGACCTCGATCTTCCGCCTCGGCCTGGGGCATATGCGCGGCAGTCAGGTTCTTTAAAGGCCCGCCCGGGCCCCGCCTTGCCACCC
>CAZCJY010000001.1:11333-36581 GCA_964498975.1 uncultured Methylocystis sp. | reverse complement strand
CACGATAACAAGGCCGAGGAGGCAGACAAAGATTCGGTAGGGAAGACCGAAGAGATTGGCGGTATGGAGCTCGACAAGCCAAGTGGTGAAGGTCACGCCGCTACGATGACCCGTCGGCAGGCTCAAAGTCTTCAACTCTCCCGAACGCGAGTCGAAGAGGATTGACGTGGATCCCGCCTTGTCGCCAATGTCGCGCGACGAGCGCACCCGATATTCGTAAAGGCCTTTTTCGCGTAGATCATAAAGCGCCAGTGGACGCTCAATCGTGAAGCCGTGCTGGCGCGCCTGCTCTGCCATCAGGCGCTCGCCGACGGCCTGAGCCTCCTCCCATTCCATCGGTTTGCGCGCGTTGCTCTGCGGCGTCCCCTCCTGCGCCCACACGGGCGTCTCGTAATCAAGAACGAGCTGCGTCGCGCGCGTATAGAAATTGGGCAGGGTGAAGAACACGCTCGACCAGGCGTAAACCAGGAGCATCGCCCAGAGCCACAGACCGGCGGCGCGATGCAGGTCGAAATTGACGCGGTAGAAAGACGAACCGAACTTCACGAGCCAGGCTGGTTTCCAGCGCGTGAAAAAGCCCTTGGCGCCATGATGATGAGGAAGCGGCAGCGTCAGATAGAAGGCGATGAAGCAGTCGATCGTCCAGATCAGCGCGACGAAGCCAAGAATCCAATCGCCGACGCCGCCCATCGCCAGATACATATGAAGCGTGTAGACGAAGGGCATGATGTCGTTGCGGGAATGAGGCAATCCGCCCCAAGAGGTGCGGCCAAGCTCCCTGCCGTCAATCGGATCGAGATGGATGAAATTGAAGTCGAGCGCCGGCGCGCCCTCTCGCGGCTCCATGCCGATCGAGGCCGAGCCGGGAACGCCGAGGTAGACTGTCACAGCGATTGCTTGAGGGACAATCCCTTCAGCGCGGCGGGCGAGCGTCGCCGCGTCGAGCTCGATCCCCGCGCGCGGCGCCGGGTAAAGATTCGGGGTCAGCCAATGATTGATTTCCAGCCAGAACGCCAGGACGGAGCCGGTCAACCCAACGACGATCAAGAAGCAAGCCATTCCGAGGCCAGCCCAGCGATGAAGCCAGACAAACAGCTTGCGATTCATCGCCCGTCTCCTCCCAGATGTCGCCTTCCCCCGTCGACCGACGAGGAAAGGCGTTTTGTCACCATTCGAAGCGCAGGGTTCCCGTCGCCGTGAAGGGCGCCATCGGGAATGCGGTCTGTTGGGCGTTCTGCGTATAGAAGAAATTATCCGGTCCCGAGTAGTATTGAACGTTGTTAATGTTCTTCAGGTTGAGCTGCGCGGTTAGTTTGTGGCCCTCAATCAGAGTCGTGTAGCTTGCAAAACCATCGAGCCGGGCCCAGCCGGGCATAAGGAAAGTATTCTGGATGTCGCCCCAGGCCTGCGTCGATGCGGTCACGCCAAGCCCGAGGCGCCAGCCGAGACCACTTTCGCCGAAATTGTAGATGGCGAAGACCTTGCCCGAATGGCGTGGGACATTTGCGAGATGATTCCCGTACAGCCCGCTGGGCGTGCCGAAAACCGCCGGGTCGAGCGTGCCGAATGGGTTCAGTCGGTTCACGAGATCATCGGAAATGACCTTGGCGTCGATATAGGCATAATTTCCAATCAGACTCAGATGGTCCGACAGATTGCCGACGACATCTAACTCGACGCCGCGGCTCCGCTGCAATCCGGAGAGCTTTTGCGCGTCGGGACTTGGTGACGTAAAGTCGCGCACGCCGACGCCCGACTTCGTGATTTGGAAGAATGCGAGAGTCGCTGTCAATCCAGGGAGAGGCTCCGCCTTGAAGCCGACTTCGTATTGAAGCCCGCGCTGCGGGGGCAGCGTATCGCGGGCGGCGCCGACGCCGTTTTGCGCGCCGAAGGATCTCGAAAGGCTGCCATAGACGCTGAGCTGCGGAAGCAGATCATAGAGGAGGCCAACGCGCGCGCTCCAGCCGGTATGAGTCACCGTCGGACGTGAGAGCCTGTCGGCGATGGCGCCTTCCTTGCTCGGGAAGACGATCAGCGCCGGGTCGCCGCTATAATCCGAAATTGCCCTACCCCTGTTGACGGCGGCGACATCGTATCGCGCGCCGATGAGCAGATGCAGCTTGTCTTCCAGTAGGCTGACATAATCCTGGACATAGAGGCCCTTTTGCCTCGTCAACACCGACGAATGGAACTTGAAGCCGGTTCCGAGCAGACCATCCTGAAAGGCGTAGGTCGGCACGGTTCCATAGACGGGGTTGAATATGTCGATCGGGTAGAACGGCGATCCATTGGCGAAATAATAGTCGTAACCGCTGTTCAGATAGTCGAGGCCCATCAGCGCCGTGTGAGTAGCGCCGAACGTCGTGAATTTCCCTTCGAGATCGATATTGGTCGAAAAAGTCCGGGAGTTCATATTTTGATAGGAGACGAGCCGCTGCAGCGTACGAGCGTCGGGGTCGATGCAGTATATCGTCGTGCAGAACGGAACAAGGTTGGGGAACGTGAAGTTTCCGTAAGCGTAGTGGAAACGGTTCGTGACCTTCCAGTCCTTCTCGATGTTCTGTCTGAACTTGTAGCTAATGACATAGCCATCGGCCCGGTCCCGTGGATCGTTCGCCTCCTGGAACGAACGGCTCAAAGGAACGGGAAGAAGCCCGGGGCTCACCGACTGAACGCCGACTTCGGACTGGGCCTTGGCGCCGAGATATTGTGTGTCGAGCGTAAGCTCGGTCCAGTCACTCGGACGATAGCTCACGACCGGCGCGATGAAGACGCGTTCGCCGCCGTGGAACTTCCGGAACGAGCCATTGTTCTGATAGGCGCCCGACACGCGCGCGGCGAGTCCGGGGATGGACGCGATTGGCGTCGAAAAATCCCATTGCGTCCGATAGAAATCGAAGGAGCCAATCTGCTGCTCGACGCGATACAGGGGCTGATCGAGCGGCTGCTTCGTGACAAGATTGATCAGACCACCGGGTTCGGCCCGTCCGAACAGAATCGACGACGGGCCCTTCAACACCTCGATGCGTTCGAGATTCGCCGTGTCGAAGACCAGCCCCGACTCGCCGCCCGGAATGGCGAGATTGTTACGATAGATGTAGAGACTTTGAAAGCCCCGAATATTGAAATTGTAGCTGTTCAGATCGTCGTTGCTTGAGCGAACGCCTGAGACATTTTCGAGCGCGTCTTGCAGCAGCGTCGCCTGTTGATCCTGAATCACCTGCTTCGGCACGACCTCAATCGAGGCCGGAGTCTGCATGATCGGAATGTTGCTCTTGGTCGCCGTCGAGGCGTCACGCACAACATAGCCCGCAGCCGGCGTCCTCGGCTCGCTTGGGAAACGGGATGACGGCCCCGGAGCGGGAGCGACGGGTTGTCCCGTTGGCGGTCCCGAAATGCGCGAGGAGGGCGCTCGCCGCTGACCGCCAATGTCGATCGTCGGCAGCGCTTGCTGGGCGCGGGCGCATTCAGAGGCGAAGGCGAACAACAGGGCGCCGGCGGAAACGCCGCGCAGCAGGACGGATGGATTCATTGCTATAACTCCTGAGCGGCTAGCGATAGCGCTCGAGCGGATGGGATGAAGCAGGTTAAGAGGCGTTCGAACCGCGGTTCGCGGATCAGGACGCGCGCGGCGGCGCCCGCGAGGACCAAGAGCTCGCCCAACCGGCAAGGGCGACGCCACACCCTGCGGGAGCCTGTGGCTTGATCGCGTCAGCTGTCGACCGGCTCCAGGGCGCTGGGCTAAACGCCGCTCCCGCAAGACTAAACGACGCCTGTCCCTCGCAACTCGCCAGGCAACAGAGCCCAGCCAGAAAGCATTTATGCCCGCGTCCGCCACTCGCGGGCGAGCGCGAGTCCTCTTGCGCGCAATCGAGGACGACCGCTGTCGAGACAGCAACAATTCCTTCATGAGTAGCGCTTCGCGTCCAGGGCGAGACCAAGGCAAAGCCCTGAAACGCCATGACAAATGCGACAAAGCCGAAAAGCGCCGCGCGGACGCGTCCGAGGCGCCTCGTCGCGCTCTCACTCGTCTTTGTCGTATGGTCTGGTATCTGCCGCATCATCGCCGTCGCCGCCTAGTGGAGAAAAAATAGCCAAAGGGGGACTGATGCGCCTGACAAGAATCTGACATGAGAAATTTTGGCGCAAAATCCACGACACTGTGTCTTTCAGGCAACAACGGGCCTCTTTCGCGCGCCGGTCTTGCGAATTTGCGACCAAAATCGATAATCAACGACGCGGAACGGGAGCGGCGCCCACATGCGAATATTGTTGGTTGAAGATGAGCTGGATGCAGCGCGTTTGACGGCGTCGTTGATCGCCCAAGCCGGCTTCGACGTCGATCAAGCCAGCCGTCTGAGCGCGGCGCGAGAAGCCGTGGAGCGATCAAATTACGACCTATTGCTTCTCGATCGCCGCCTCCCAGACGGCGACGGTCTGTCGCTTATGCCGCTTGCGCGGGAGCTGCGGCCGGGCATCCGCGTCATGATGCTGACCGCGATGGACGAAACGGGCGAGAAAGTTTCAGGCCTGGAGCTCGGTGCGGACGATTATGTGACCAAGCCATTTCAGGGAGAGGAGCTGATCGCGAGAATACGCGCCTGCGTGCGGCGCCCGGGAAGCGGCGCGCTCAAGCCTATTGCGGTTGGCGCTCTATCGTTTGACCTGACGGCGCGCGACGTTCGTATTGCTGGCAAGACGGCCCCTCTGCACCGGCGTGAACTTGTCTTACTCGAATCGTTGTTGCGCCGGGTGAACCGCGTGGTGTCGCGCGAGACGCTTCTCGACGAGGTTTTCTCTCCGCATGACGACGTTCAGGACAATACGCTCGACGCGGCCGTCTCTCGTTTGCGGCGCCGGCTCATCGCATTGGATGCCGGAGTCGCCATTCATACAATTCGCGGCGTCGGCTATTTGGCGACGGAGCTGATTGATTGAGACGGCATTCTCTTATATTGCGCATTGTCGGCTGTCTATTCGTTGCACAGATTATCGCCTTCACGATCGCCTGGCTGGTTACGGTCGGCCTCGGCCTCATGGGCGTCGATATCTTCGCCACCTCGCTCGACGAGCTGTCAGCGATTCGTGCGAAAATGCAGGTCATCGACTCTTTGAGGCTGAACGAACAGGGCGATATCGAGATAAAGCCGACAGCAGACTTGCTCGAGGACATCAAGCGCGCGCCCCTCATGAAATTCGCGGCCTTCAAGAGCGCGCAGAGAGAGCCGATTGCCGGCTCATCGCCGGAATTATTGACGCTGCTCAATCAGCTCATCGAGATCAGCCCGACCCACGTGCATTTTGTCCTGCCCGGCGATCCAAGCGGGATTCGTGCTGGCCTTATGGAGCCGTTATGGACTCCCTTCGGCCGCTTTCACATCGCCGTCTACGGGCAGAAATTTCGTTGGAGCGACATTTTCTACGTCGCCGTGGAGGATATGCGATGGTTGATTGCCTACTTGATCATGGCGATCCTCATGTCCGCGGGAGCGGCATGGTTTGCCGTACGTTGGGGACTCAGCCCTTTGCGAGCCGTCGCTAAGGAGGCTCGATGCATCGACATGAAATCGCTACATCAGCGTCTCTCCCTCGATGGCGTATCCACAGAGGTTAGTCCTTTAGTTGAATCGGTGAATGACGCACTGGCGCGGCTCGACGCCGGCGTGGCCCGGCAACGGCGGTTCACAGCCAATGCCGCTCACGAACTCCGCACGCCTCTTTCGGTTCTTGGCGCGCGCCTCGACGCCCCGGAAGAACCGAGTTTCAAGAATGATTTGAAGCGAGACATGCGTCGAATACGCAACATTGTCGAGCAATTGCTTGCCGCCGCACGGATGGGAGAACAGCCTGCCGACCTGGGCGAAGCAGTCGATCTTACCTCGCTGGTGCGATCGATGATCGCTGACACGGCGCTGCTTGCGATAAAGGCGCGACGCCAAATTGCGCTGGAAACGCCCTCGACCCCCGTCTTCGTAAGGGGAAACAAATCAGCTCTAGAGTCCGTCGTCGCCAATCTTGTCGATAACGCTTTGCGCGCCGAGCCCGAAGGTGGAACAGTTCTCGTGTACATCGGAGAAGATGCGTTGCTCGAAGTCGTTGATCACGGATCGGGCGTTGAGAAAGCAGATCGTGAGCTAATTTTCGAACCCTTTTGGCGTAAGAGCGAATCGACCCCGGGAACTGGCCTGGGCCTCGCGATCGCCAAGGAAATCATGGACGCACATCAAGGTCGCATCTGGGTCGAAGAAACGCCAGGCGGCGGCGCCACCTTCAAACTGGCTCTCCGTACACTGTAGCATCTGAACTTCACCAAGAAGGTCTCCGCTTAGGGTTCAGGAGCTGTCGTTGGCGCTACTGCAATTGTCTGGACAAATGGTGAAGGCATTTACACCCCTCCTCCACCAAAAATTTCTTGCCTATTGTGACGCATCAAAAAAACGGGCATTAGCCTTCGATAATTTGTTGCAGCCTATCCGTCATGGGTAGAGAATGCTCTTCTCCCGAGACACTTCGCGTGAGCGTCATCGTCCAAGGCGGTGTTTTCAACACCAGGAGCGCTTCTACGTGGTCTGGTCTTTCCGACCGAATTTCCTTACCTTACGTCTCAACAGAAAGGAGCTTACAGCTTCAATGCGCCAGCCCATTCGTCCGTTCATAACGGCATACAAAAGTCGGTCGTCAAAATCCCGGACCTCCAATCGGTGGGATATCAGCGAGGCCGAAAGCGCCAATGCGAATCCATCTTTTGACGATCCGAGCGTTTTCGCGCCCCCCGAGATCGAACATGATGCCGCATATTTGGCCGCACTGAAAGCAGCGGATGCGGTTTTTGGCTGCAAGGCGGCTGAGGTTCCCGAAGTTGCTGCGCCGTCGATTGGCCTTCCGGGGCGGGTGCTCCCGAACCTGCTGCAGGAAGACGCTACAACGTCTCTTCCGGTGCGCGCCGCATCAAAAAAGACACATCGTGTGCGTCAGCCTGCAAGAGTCGCAAAATCTGTTAATGCCGAACCAAAGAAAGTGAAGCGGCAGGTAGCAGCCGTGATCCAGACGCCCTCTGTGCAGCCAACGATTGAACGCAAGCAGGAAACCGTGCTCGATACATCACACCGCGCGCGCAGGGCGATTCAAAAGAAATGGGTTTTGAAGACTGAACTCAAGGCCGGAGAAAAGTGGAAGCGGCGCCTGGGTAAAGTCGCTCGTTGATCACGTTCGCTACGAGGCTGGAATTCAGAGCAGGCTACTCCTCAGCTTCCCGCGGACAACACGTTCGACGTTCAACGCCATCTCATTTCAGCAAGGACGCACCGAGACTCCTCCATGGTCGCCGGTTACGAAGCATGCACGGGCGCCGAATGTTCAGCCGCGCCTGCTTCCGCTTTCGCGGAGTGGTCCGCCGCCAGCACGAGATAGACGGCGGGGAGAACAAACAGCGTGAACAAGGTGCCGATGGAAAGGCCCGACGCAATCACCAGTCCCATGTTGAAGCGCGAGGCGGCGCCCGCGCCCGTCGCCATGATGAGCGGGAAGACGCCGAGCACCATTGCGGCGGTGGTCATGAGGATCGGACGCAGGCGGATGGACGTCGCCTCCAGGATCGCTTCCCGTTTCGACATGCCGGCGTGCTGCAATTCATTGGCGAACTCCACGATCAGAATGCCGTGCTTGCTGATCAGGCCCATCAGCGTCACCAGACCGACCTGCGTGTAGATATTGATGCTCGCGCCGCCAAAGCCTAGCATGATGAAAACGAGCGCGCCGGCGATCGACATCGGGACGGATACGAGAATGATCAGCGGATCGCGATAGCTCTCGAATTGCGCGGCCAGCGCCAGAAAGATGATGATGAGGGCGAAGCCGAACGTAACCGCGAAGCCGCTCGACTCTTGAACGAACTGACGCGAGGGGCCAGCATAGTCGATCGAATATCCCTGCGGCAGCACGCGATCCGCAATGTCCTTCAGGGTTTTCAGAGCGTCGCCGGCGATGACGCCAGGCGCGGAAACTCCGGAAATCGTCGCGGCATTCGCCTGCTGGAAATGATTCAGCGATTCGGGCGCCACGGATGTCTCGATTTTCGCCACGGTGGACAGGGGCACCGAAGCGCCGTCGGCGGTCTTGATATAGTAATTCAGGATATGATCGGCGTTGAGCCGGAAGCGCTGCGCAATCTGCGGAATGACCTTGTAGGAGCGCCCGCCAAGGCCGAAATAATGTGTATAGGTTGTCGATCCGGCATTGAATTGAATGCGCGCGATCTCCAGGCTCTGAGCGGCCGCCGTTTCCGCAAGCGCCTGGGCGCGAAGCGACGCGGCGTCGTGCTTGATCGCTTGAAGGGCGTCGGCCACGTTCTGGAAGGCGGTGATGACCGTCGATCGGTATTTCGCCGTGGATTGCTCGAAGGCGGCGAGGGCCGCCTCGCGCCGGTGAAACAGCGTGCCGCCGTCAAAGACCTGGCCGGCAAGCGCCGCGCCAAGGCTCCAGGCGCCCGTTTGCGGGCCAAACAATTTGTCGAGCGACAATGCTTGACTGCCGGCGGTGGCCGACAGCGTGATCTGCGGCAGCATATTGGCCGTGGCCACGCCGATCCTCGCGCTTGCTTCATGCATCTGGCTTTCGGCCGAGCGGATGTCGGGGCGCTGGCGCACAAGGCTCGAAGGCAGGCTGAGCGGCAATTTCCGGGGCAGGCGCAAACTTTCCAGATCGATGGCTTCGCCCTTGTCCGCGTCCGGAAAGCGGCCGAGATAGGCCATGAGCTGATTGCGCGTCTGCGCGCGCGTCTTTTCCAGCGGCGGAAGCATCCCTTGCGCCTGGGCAAGCAAGGCGCGTTGGGACAAAACGTCCGCCTGACTGACGGCTCCAAGCTCGAACCGCTTATCCAACAGGTCGAGCTCTGTTTGATAGGAGGCGATCAATTCCCGGGTGACGCGGATTTGCGCCGCATAGGAGGCGTCGGCAATCGCCGTCGCGACCACATTGGCGGTGAGCGCGAGATAGGTCGCTTCGAGCTGGAACCGCTGGCGCTCGGCCACGGAGAGGTCCGCTTCGACCGTGCGCATGGTCTTGCCGAAGACGTCGGGCGTGAAAGAGACCGAAACATTCGTATTATAGAGCGTGTAAAGCTGCGCCGGGACCGTCGATCCGCCAAATTGCGCGGCGGAAGTCTGCTGACGCGTGACGCTGGCGTTCGACGACGCCTGCGGCAGGAACAGGCCCACATCGGCGACCGCGGTCTCCCGCGCCTGACGCAAGGCCGCTTCGGCCGCCATGATGTCAGGATGGTTTCTGATCGCCTCATCGACGAGGGCGCTGACCTGCTTTGAACGGAACAGCCCCCACCATTCTCCCGGCACGTCGCGGCCCTCGACCAAATGTTGCGCCGCGCCGCCTGCGACCGGCGCGGATTGGGTGGCGGCGGGGATTTTGGCCGCGCCATAGCCGGCGGCCGGCAGGTCTGGCGCGGCAAAGTCGGGGCCCACGGCGCAGCCGGAAAGAAACGCGGCATGCACAAGTCCCAGAGTTGCGGCTATAGCCTTTGAACTACGCAATATCCGTTGGCGCTGATCGCTTTGCGCTATTTTTCGCGCCGTCGGCGGCTCAAGCGGAATAGGGAGGCGATCCCGCGCAAGCGGGTTAAGCAATGGCCGTGATATTTGAGGCGCCGTCCATCTCATATCGCACCCAGACTAAACTGAACGGTTCAGTTTTAAGCTTGCCATCTGGCCGGTGTCAACGCTAAACTGAACTGGATCGTTTAGTTTGAAACTTTTCGAGGCGAGGCGACGGATCGCCGTCACGCCAGCCGGCAATGGCGGGGGTCAGCCTCGGCGAGCGTGTGTGGAGGCCGAAAAAAGCGTATGGTCGCGGGAGGCAAAGCCTTGAATGGGAAAAAGAGTCGGCGGCATTGCGCGCATGACGACTGAAATAGAGGAACCCGCCATGAAGAGCCCGTCGACGGATTGCGCGACGGCGGCAAAATCGGCGGAGGGGCACGTTGCCGGACGGAAGGAATGTTCCGTGATCGCGGCCGCCAGGAAATTATTCCTCGAACAGGGTTTCGCCGAGACGAGCATGGACGCGATCGCGCGGTCCGCCTGCGTGTCGAAGGCGACGCTTTACGCTTACTTTCCGAGCAAGGAAGCCTTGTTTGCCCATTTGATCGAAGCGGAATGCCGCCTGAAAACGAGCAGGCTGCAGATGCCAGATCTCGATATCGGCCTTGTTGAGGCGCTTCGAAGCTTCGCTCGTCAATTTGTCGAGGTGTATATGACGCCGGAGTCGATGGCGTTCTTCCAGGCGATATCCAGTGAACGCATGCGCTTTCCGCAACTTTGCAGGCTCTTTTTTGAAAGCGGGCCGAAAAACGAATTAATGCGCGTCGCGGCGCTGCTCGAAGAGGCCAAAGCCCGCGGCCTTCTGACTTTCTCCGATGCGACCACGGCGGCGAACCATTTTTTGAGCCTCGTCCGGGGCGATCTGCCGCTGCACACGGCGCTCGGTCTCGAACCGAAGCCCGAGGCGTCGGTCGACGCGACGGTCGACGCTGGAATCGCGGTCTTTCTGAAGGCCTACGGAAAGGAAGGCGCGCCATCCCTTTCAACCAATTGTCGTAACGGAATTTCTTAGAATTAATTCCGCGAGTTCAGTCGCCATGCAAATTGCCACGAGTCCAGCTCGGCCGGGAACCGGACAGCATGAGAGCGCCTCGCCGACGCCCCTAATCCCTATACCGTAGCGGATCGCTGTTCCCCCGGCTGAACTTTTCTCTTTAGGAGAAGGGTCAGAGAGGCGTCGGCTGCGCCGTTTCGTGGAATTGGCTTTATGGAGCGCTTCCGAAACCTGACGGTGGACCGTGAGCATCAAGGTAACCGTCAAGGCGCCGACGCCCGAAACCAGCGTCCATAGCAGAACGCCGAAGGCGGGGCCGTCTCGAAAAAATGGAGGCGAGACTCGCCATTGGAAGACCGTAGCCGCCGATCCGTAGGCCGAGACGCCAGACAAGCTGCAATCTTCGGCCGGTCCCTCTTGCCAGTGGCGCGGAAGAGACAGAGCGAGCAATAGGAAGCCGCACACAGACACCGCGAAAGACGTGAGCAGCAAAATCTCAGGCATGATCGGCCTCGATTTGCTGCGCGGATTGTTGATTCTGTCGTCTGCCGCGTTGCGTCGCTTCAGTGGGAAGACTGAGGCGCTTTGCAGCGATGGCGGCCGCGCGTCGTTTTTCGTTCATTTGTTCCGCGCATGATGGCCTCATTTCGTCAGAATAAGTTTGTTGTTCGAGGTAACGCGCAACCGATAACATTCACCTGCGTGAATGATCGTCGCCTCACGCCGTTTCCCCAGCAATTCGCGCGTATCGATGCGGAGAGGCGATTCATTGTGGTCCGCTCCTGTCTGCGGACGGTACGTCTGATCCGACTCGTTCGATTTCTCATTCATCGCATAATGGTTCTGTCTCACCTCCCGAACGTCAATACTTCTGTCTGTTGATTGGAAGACTTGTACGGTGCTATTTACAAATATTTCAAAGTATAAAGGATCAAGAGCGAATGCTCGGCCTCGGCTAAAATCCCCAACCCCGACCTTGTCCGATTGCGACTGGCGCCGCGCATGATCGAACGCGAAAATTCAACACATCCATTCCTCGATCGGCTGAGAAGGAGCCTGCCGATATCTGCGCATGCGAGACAGCCGCTTCTTGGCTACCTGCAATCGAAGCGAGTCATCGGCACAACCTCTCCGACATTGCGTGTCGTCAACGTCTTCCTCAATGACTACGACGGAATTATTATGTGCCAGTTCACAATCGACGGCGACGATAGCACGCGCATTTTTGTCGCTCCGCTGACGCAACTCGCACTTAGCCGAAAGCATCCCGCCGCGCGCGAATCCGCGAAGGTAATCGCTCCTCGCCAACGTAGATTTGGCGCCGCCCAACCGCCGTATTAGAGGCTTACCCTGGGCGAGCGGTTTGCAGTCCGTCCCGCGCTCCAATCTTCACAATTTACGCGCATCTAGCCTCCGTCCGCACTTTTCTGAAGGCTAAATCGGTCGGTAGAAATGTCAATTGGCTACCGTTGCTGCAATTTAGTCGCCGGATTTCTGGGAGAGGTAACGATAGACGGCGCCGTTGCTGCGCGGGTGGTTAAGTTCAGATGATGTGGCGGCCTGACGCGCGGCAATGGGCGCCATCATAGCATGATGGCGAAGGCGTATTGTCCATCTTCACCGACCGGTGCGCGGCGCGGTCGACGAAGATGGGCAATACTCCTACACTATGCTTCTATGAAGTTTTGGCCGTTATTTCGCCATTGCCAACGCAAATCCGCCCCGCCCCTTCACGGCATCAATGGGGAACGAATTGCGGGAACGCCAGCTTGAACGTTGCACCGCCGCTGGAACCCCGAAACAATTTCCTGGACGACCCTCTCGAGTTCAACTCGTTCACTGCACCAGCTTGGCTGTCCAACAGACGCGCGGTAATCAGCATCTGTTCAACTTAGGGTCCGAAGCTGGCTCGAATCATTCAGGAGCTCGCTCTTGAGCGGCGACGCGCTCGCATTTTCCAGTCGCGCGCGCATGACGGCGAGCGGCGTTCGCAACTCGTGTGCGGCATTGGCGGTAAAGCGGCGCACGAATTTCTACAGGAGCACCCTGAACAGCAATGCCGCGTTCTAGAGAATCCATGTCGATTTGTTCGACCTGACGAGTGACCGACGTCGCCGCCAAGGCTGCGAAGGAATTTGGTGTGCAAATAGCGATCTCCACGGACGTGCATTCGACCGCCGGTTTCGCGTATATGCGCTATGGCGTAGACTAGGCGCGTCGCGAATGGTTGGAGCCTGGGGATGTCATAAACACGCGGCCGCTACGAGACCTCAAGAAATTGATCAGACGATAGCCGCGGCGCTATGGCGCATGGCGGCGCGGCATTTTCATCGCCCTCGGGTTCTTGCTCATTAAAGAGCTGTTGCATAAGCTCAATTGGCCAAGTCCGACGCGATAACGCCTCTGATGGACGCCGCATCTTGGACGATGGAAGAAGAAGCGTGGCGGCTACGGGAAATATTAGATGCGCGCTTCTGACAACGCCGCCCGTTATGCGACGATCCAAAAGGATCCGGCTTCCTTTGCGGTTCCGCCAAACCTTGCGGACTACCGCAGCGTCTGCGCCGCGTTCAACTGGGAGGCGGTGCGGACGGGTTTGAGCGGTTTGCCGCAAGGAAGGGGTCTGAACATCGCTTACGAGGCGGTGGACCGACACGCCTATGGTCCCCGCGCGGATCGGGTGGCGCTGCGTTGGATTGCGAAGACCGGAGAACGTCGCGATTATTCCTATAGCGATCTGGCCCTCGCAACCAATCGCCTCGCAAACGCCTTACAATCCATGGGCGTCAAGTCGGGCGACAATGTCTTCGTTCTGCTCGGCCGCGTTCCGGAGCTTTACGTCGCCGTTCTGGGCGCGTTGAAGATGAAATGCGTCGTCACGCCGCTCTTCTCCGCCTTTGGGCCCGAGCCGATCGCGACCCGCATGGAAATCGGCGACGCGCGCGTCCTGGTTACCACCGAAACGCTTTATCGGCGCAAGGTCGAAGCGCTGCGCGGGCGATTGCCCAGGCTCGATCATGTCATTCTCGTCGACGCCGAGGAGCTTAGTGAAGGCGTCCATTCCTGGCGTAAGCTCACACAAACGGCCTCCGACGCCTTTGAGATCGCGCCCACCAATCCGCAGGAGACGGCGCTGCTGCATTTCACCAGCGGCACGACTGGGCGCCCCAAGGGCGTCATACATGTGCACGAAGCCGTAGTGACGCATTACGCGACCGGACTCTATGCGCTTGATCTTCATGACGACGACCGCTTCTGGTGCACGGCGGACCCCGGCTGGGTGACTGGAACGAGCTATGGGGTCATCGCGCCGCTCACGCATGGCGTGACCAATATTGTCGTCGAGGCGGAATTCGACGCGCCGACTTGGTACGGCGTGCTCGCACAGGAACGGGTCACCGTGTGGTACACGGCTCCTACCGCCATCCGCATGATGATGAAGCTCGGCGCGGACGCCTTGAAGGATTATGATCTTTCCGCCTTGCGTTTCGCCGCCAGCGTTGGAGAGCCGCTGAACGCCGAGGCGGTGGTATGGGGCGCAGAGGCCTTCGGCCTGCCGTTCCATGATAATTGGTGGCAGACCGAAACGGGTGGCATCATGATCGCTAATTTCGCGTCCATGGACATCAAGCCCGGCTCGATGGGCCGGCCCTTGCCAGGCATCGAAGCGGGAATAGTCCGGCGGAAGGCCAACGGCGGGGTTGAAACGGTCAATGCTGACCAAGAAGGCGAGCTCGCGCTCAAAAGCGGCTGGCCATCGATGATGCGTGGCTACCTTCACGAGGAAGCGCGCTATCGTAAATGCTTCGCTGGCGAATGGTATCTGACCGGCGATCTCGCACGCTGCGACGATGACGGCTATTACTGGTTCGTCGGACGCGCCGACGACGTGATCAAATCCTCAGGCCATCTCATCGGCCCCTTTGAAGTCGAAAGCGCGCTGATGGAGCATCCCGCCGTCGCCGAGGCGGCGGTCATCGGCAAGCCGGATCCAATCGCCGGCGAAATCGTCAAGGCTTTCGTCGCCTTGAAACTCGGCTTCGCGGCGGACGAATCCATGCGTAAGGAGTTGCTCGGACACGCCCGCAAAAGGCTCGGCGCCGCCGTGGCGCCCAAAGAAATCGAGCTTCGCGCCAATCTGCCGAAGACCCGTAGCGGCAAGATCATGCGGCGCTTGCTCAAGGCGCGCGAGCTCGGCTTGCCGGAAGGCGATCTTTCGACGCTGGAGAGCGACGAGCGATGACCAAGAAGGTCCATCTCGATCACGCCCACTTGCTTCATCTCTTGAAGGCGATGATCCGCATCCGGCATTTCGAGGCCAAATGCGTCGAGCTCTATCAGGCGCAAAAAATTCTCGGCTTTCTTCACCTCTATGACGGCGAGGAGGCGGTCTCGGTCGGCGTGATGGAGGCGCTGACGCAAGACGACGCCGTTATCGCGACCTATCGCGAACATGGCCAAGCGCTCGCCCGCGGCGTCGATCCGAAGTGCCTGATGGCCGAAATGATGGGTAAACTCAACGGATGCTGCCGTGGGCGCGGCGGCTCCATGCATTTTTTCGATCGCGCGCGTCGTTTCTATGGCGGCAACGCCATCGTCGGCGGAGGCATGCCGCTGGCGCTCGGCGTTGCGCTCGCCGACAAGATGCAGCGACGATCCGCCGTGACGGCCTGCTTCTTTGGCGAAGGAGCGGTGGACGAGGGCGAGTTCCACGAGACGCTCAACCTAGCCAAGCTCTGGCGGCTTCCGATCCTGTTCGTCTGCGAGAATAATCTCTACTCCATGGGCATGGCGGTGGCGCGCGCCGAGGCCGACATAGATTTCGTGCACAAAGCGTCGAGCTACAGAGTCGCTGGCGAGAAGGTGGACGGCATGGACGTGGTCGCCGTCGAAAGCGCGACGAGAAACGCCGTTGATCGAATTCGCAGCGAAAACGATCCCTATTTCCTCGAGTGCCGAACCTATCGCTTTCGCGCGCATTCAATGTTCGACGCGCAACTCTACCGCTCGAAGGATGAGGTGGAGGCATGGCGTAAGAAAGGGCCGATCGTCCGCTTCCAGACCTGGTTGGAAGCCAATCGATTGATCAAGCCCGAAGAGCTTGCGGCGATTGAACAGGACGTCGACAAGGAAATCGCGGCGGCGGTTGCTTTCGCCGAGGCTGGCCCCCTTGAGCCAGTTTCAGAACTCGAACGTTTCGTCACGATGGAGGAGGTTCCATCGTGAACGCGCCGCAAGCGACTGCCGCTTCCACGCGGCTGACCTATCGTGAGGCCTGCAAGCAGGCGCTTCGCGAGGCGCTGCTCTCCGATCCACGTGTCTTTTTGATGGGGGAGGACATCGGCCGCTACGGCGGCTGCTATGCCGTGACGAAGGGGCTTTTAGAGGAGTTTGGCGAAGAACGCATTCGCGACACGCCGCTCTCCGAGAGCGCTTTCGTCGGCGCCGGCGTCGGCGCCGCCATGGCGGGGATGCGGCCGATCGTCGAGATCATGACGGTGAACTTCAGCTTGTTGGCGCTGGATCAGATTCTCAACAACGCCGTCACCATTCCGCATATGTCCGGCGGCCAGTTCGCGATCCCTCTCGTCATTCGCATGGCCACCGGCGGCGGGCGACGCGTCGCGGCTCAGCATTCGCACAGCCTTGAAGGCTGGTATGCGCATATCCCTGGACTGCGCGTCCTGACCCCCGCCACAGTCGAGGACGCGCGCTTCATGCTAAAGAGCGCGCTCGCGGACCCCAATCCCGTGATTATTTTCGAGCATGTCATGCTCTACAATATGGAGGGCGATCTTCCATCGGACATGAAGGAGATCGATATTGCGCGCGCGAAAGTGCGTCGCGCCGGACGAGACGTCAGCCTCATCACTTATGGCGGCAGTCTGTTCAAGGCGTTACAGGCGGCCGACGCCCTTGCGGCCGACGGGATCGATGCGGAAGTCGTCGATTTGCGCGTGCTCAGACCGCTCGACACGAAAGCAATACTCGACTCTGTCGCAAGGACGAGGCGCTGCGTCATCATTGACGAAGGCTGGCGTAGCGGTTCGATTTCCGCCGAAGTGGGCATGCGCATCGCCGAGGAAGCTTTCTTTGAACTCGACGCGCCATTGCGGCGCGTCTGTTCGCGCGAGGCGCCGATACCTTATGCGGCGCATCTCGAGGACGCATGCTTGCCACAGGCAGCTACGATCGTCACCGTGGCGCGTGAACTTGTCCGTCCGTCATGAGCGATTTCAAAATGCCCGCGCTTGGCGCCGACATGGAGGCTGGCACGCTAGTCGAGTGGCTTGTGAGGCCCGGCGATCGCGTCAAATCCGGCGACGTCGTCGCGGTGGTCGAGACGCAAAAGGGCGCGATAGAAGTCGAAATCTTCCAACAGGGCGTCATCTCGAACATCCTCGTTCCAGTCGGCGAGCGCGTTCCCGTCGGGACGGTTCTTGCGCAGATCGACGGCGCGCGGGGCGCCGCCCCGCCGCCCTCCATTGAACCCGCCATCGCTGCGCTGAAGCCGGCGCCGCAAGTATTGGCGAAGGCGCCGCCAAGGCCGATCGTCGCGGCGCCGAGCTCGCGACTAAAGATTACGCCTGCGGCGCGGCGCCGAGCGACGGCGTTGAGCCTCGACCCCACAATGATCGTGAAAGGAACCGGTGTCGAGGGATCGATCCGGCTCGCCGATGTCGAAACCTACGCGAGCGGAGCAAAGCTCGCGCAGCGCCCGGCGAAAAAAGGCCTCGATCTTTCTCAGATGCGCCAGGCGATCGCCGCCGCCATGAGTCGCTCGAAGCGAGAAATCCCGCACTACTACCTCACCGAAATGGTTGACCTTCACGCCGCTTCGACCTGGATCGAGCGATACAATGCCGAGAAGCAGCCAGCCGAACGCATTCTGCCGGCCGTACTCTTTCTCAAGGCTGCGGCCTTGGCCTTGCGCGAGCAACCGCAACTCAACGGCGCTTATGAAAACGGCGCCTTTACTCCTGCGTCTGACGTTCACGTGGGTTGGGCGATCGCCTTGCGCGGCGGCGGCCTGATCGCGCCGGCCATACGCGACACCGACAGAAAATCGCTGGCCGAACTGATGGCGGCCATGCGGGACCTGGTGGAGCGCGCGCGACGCGGGAATTTGCGCAGCTCCGAACTCACTTCTCCCACCATTACCGTCACGAGCGTCGGTGATCGCGGCGCGGAGTCGGTGACCGGCATTATCTATCCTCCGCAAGTCGCGATCGTCGGATTTGGCCGTGTGGTCGCGCGCCCCTGGGTTGTCGATGGGCGCATCGAGAGTTGTCCGCTCGTCACCGTCAGCCTCGCGGCGGACCATAGGGTCACCGACGGCCATGTCGGCGGCTTGTATCTCGCCGCGGTCGGGCGTCTCTTACAGCAGCCGGATAAATTATGACGGAGGCCGAAATCAGAGCGATCATTTTGGAGCTGATTGGCGAAATCGCGCCCGAGGCCGATCTCGCGTTGGCTCGCGATCAAGACGATTTACGTGAAGTGTTCGATCTTGATTCGATGGATTTCGCCAATCTCGTTGTCGCCCTTCATGATCGACTGGGGGTCAATATTCCCGAGGCCCACTACAATCAGCTCTTCACGCTGGAGCATGCGATCGCCTACCTGCGCGATGCGCTCGCGCAACCAAAAATAGACGATGGGTAACGCACGCGTCAGGGATGTTTAGCAAAATGCATGTCGTCATCGAAGAGGCCGCTATGGCTATTGGCGCATTGCGGCGTTGCTGCACGACGCCGGCTGGGTGGTGAACCTCAAGCGCGTCGAGCAGATCTGGCGGCGGGAGGGGCTGAAGGTCCCAGCAAAGCAGCCCAAGCAAAAGCGACTGTGGTTGAACGGCGGATCAAGCATTCGGTTACGGCCGGAACATCCGAACCATGTTTGGTTCTACGACTTCGTCGAAGACCGAACGCATGACGGACGCAAATATCGCATGTTGAACATCATCGATGAGTTTACGCGTGAATGCCTGGCCATCAGGATCAGTCGCAAGCTTAACTCGACGGACGTCATCGACGTGCTGTCCGATCTGTTCATTCTGCGCGGCGTTCCAGGCCATGTGCGATCGGACAATGGCCCCGAGTCCATCACCAAGGCCGGTGCAGGATTGGATAACCGCTGTCGGCGCCAGGACCGCTTACATCGAGCCAGGCAGTCCATGGGAGAATGGCTATTGCGAGAGCTTCAACTCGCGCCGCGTATTCATGGCGAATTGCTCAAGCTCGGGATCGACGTCGGACAAGGCTACTGTTGCAATTTGCAACGGCAGCACGGTGTTCACGCGGGAACATCGTGCGCTTTTCAGAAGTTAAATGAGCAAGCACCTGTTCACGTCGAAGTCGGCGCGAGAAGGACGGGGCTCTCCTTCAGCCAGGGAGTCACCTGATGGTTACTACCAGAGAACACATGGCAATGACTGTTGTGCTTGCGGTTATTGGGGCCGCTATTGGCGCGGCGTTGGGAGGCGCAACAATAGGCTTCCCCGCTGCTCTCGCTAGTATCGCAATCGGCGGAATCGCAGGCGCTATGCTGGGATCATTTATGTAGAAGGCCGGGTCGCGCGGCGTAGCTCGAAGGAGCGCAGCCGTAGCCGACCCTAATGTCCGATGCCATAAGAAGCAAAACGCCCCGCCGTTACATCCACGGTCGGGGCGTTCTCAGTGACGGCACAGGGAGCGCACCTTCGGGTCATCGCTCCGAAAAAGCATAGCTCCTGACGTTGACGCCATATTTGTCGAACAGGCGGTTCATCGCCGCGAAAATATGAACTACCCGCAATGCTTTCTGATTAGATTGGCAGTCGTTCTTGAGGTCAACATATTTGGCGTGCAGCGAGTTCGCTTCGAACATTGCCATCCTCGCCCGAGGAAGACGTTCAGTGCCGCGTCGCAAGTCTTGCTCGCCTCTCGCCAGTCGCGCCAGATGCGCCGCCGGGCATCGTCGAGCGTGATCTTGCCTGCGCAGATCGCGGGCATAAGACATGCCTCAACGCGGTCCTTGTCGTCGGCTTCGTCCGAAGGCTGCAAAACGAAGTTCCGCGGGTGCGAAGGCGCGCCGCCCAGCGCCAGCGGGATTTTGTGATCCAGGTGGAAATCGACCAGAAGCTCCTCGGGTAGTCCCTCGCGACGGATCAATTCGACCTTCAACTTGCACGAGTAGGATGCCGGCGGGCGTTGCGTCTTCGTTCAGCCCCGGACGCAAATCGCCGATCGTCTGTTGCGTCACTGCGGGATTGAGGTGGATATCTTCGGCAATGGTCGGCGCACATGAGATGATAAGCGCGGCGGAACTCAGAAATGAGGCTTTCACTTCGGCGCGGCATCCTTCGGCTGCTTGGCCTCAATCACCTTCACGCCGAACTCGGCGGCCTCCTCGGTGCCTGCATTCGGCCCCTCGGGCGTGCATCGCGTCGGCGGCGGGCTTCCGCATTTGCGTCCGATATCGGCCCAGCCGACGCAGCGGCCATCCGATGCGCGGGTAGCCTAGCGCGTCGCGGCATCCGCAGCCCCTAAAAGCCGCCGCCTCCTGAACAGCGAGCAGCGGCAACAAAGCCGCGGCTCGCGAGTCTTTAATGGAATTTTAGGTAGATGCCCGCGAGGCTTGTCTCGGTACCCTTGCCATCCTCGGAGCGCGTAGGAGTTCGTACATGTCACGTCCTGTGGACGACCTCGTTGCCGAGGCCAGCGTCGCCGACGCCTTCCCGCAGGATGCGAATGTGCCTGACATTAAAGTCGGCGCGACTGATGCAACGTTCCGCTCAACGTCATTCAAGAAGGCCGAAGCGGCCTTCGCGCAAAAGCTGCCCCCACTCTTCGATCGTCTCTTAACTTTTGGTCCGCGCGCGGCGCTGGCGGCCGGCGTGTCGGGTTTCGCATGGGTCGCAGGTTCGTATTTTTCTGGTGGTCAGTCTCAGTTTTACGCCATGAAGCCTCAACCCAGTCCGACCATCGTGGCGCAAGAGAGCGCGGAGCGCGCCGAGTTGCTCCGCATGAAGCAAAAAATGGCCGAGGAAATTCGTGCCCTCCAAGCCAGAGTCGAAGCTATGCCTGCTGCGCGAAGCCTGAGCGCGAGGGATGCCATTTCCGTCGAGGACCTGAAGAGGCGTCTCGATGCAATGAAGCGGGAAACCGGCGCCGCGATCGCTGATCTGGCGGGTAAAGTTGAGCACATGCAACGCGAAACCACGGCGAAGTTTTCCCAAGTCAGCGAGCAGCGCAATCAGACAGAACGCCAGATCGCTCCCCCGCCTGCCGCTTCGTCACGTGCCGCCGCTTCGGAATTAGCAGTGGGGACTATCCCCAAGCAGGCCCGAAAACGGCGCGACGACGCCTTCGACCCATCTCAAAACCCTGGAGCCCCAGGAGTTCCTCGCCCGCTCGAGATCCCGGCCCACGACCGCGTGCACTAACGCGGCGGGCGATCAGTTGCGAGGCCAACTTCTCAGTCTCTTTGCCTGCCTGTTCCTCGAGCTGGCAATTGGCGCCCGTCATGTCGAGTGAAGCGCAATCAACAGCACTCTAATTGTTGCAGTCGACTGTCCTGACGCTCGAAAGCAGCCGATCAAGTTCCGCCAAGTTTGCGACCTCGATTTCCGCGATCAGTTCGAAAGCGGCATCGGTGCTGTGATGCGCATGAATCTGCGGCAGTTCGTGGAGCGTCTGTCGCGCCATCATGCCGAACGCTAGTTTAGTCAGAGTGCTCACCGTTACTCTCTCCTAACGCGGACAGGAAAGTGTTTGGATGGTGACGCACTGCTGCAGGTCAGAAGCTTCGGCCAAATACGCTGGCGGCCTGAGAATAGGCTGATCAATGACCGGAGAAAACGGAGACGTCCCCCGGCTTTCGCAGCATCTTGTTGACCTCGCCCTGATGCAGCTCCTCTGTGTAGATCATCGTGCGCGCATATTCTTCCAGCATCACCGACACACCTTCCACTTCCTTGAGTAGGTCACGGTAAAGCTGCAGCGCCGCTCCTTCGTGATCCAGGGACTCGCGCAGGATATCGCCGATATCATGTTTGTGGGTTTCCAGCAGCTGGCCAATTGCAAGCGACGGATGTCCGCCGAGGTGGGTGATCAACTCGCCAGCCTTGTGTGCATGAGCGAGAGATTCGTCTGCTTGTCCCCGCAACCAGGAAATGATGGGAAGCCGATTGTAGCCGAACACCATGAGGGAATAGTGCGTATAGCGCACCACTCCGGCCAGCTCACTTTCCATGATATGGTTGAGCATGGCGATGACCTTATCGTTTCCTTTCAACGCATTTTCTTTCTTGGTCATGCCTCTCTCCTGATTTTAAAATCGCGGGGTATGCCGCCTGAGGTTTCTCACTAGGGCTGACCCCTTAACGAAACGAACCAGGGGCTCCGCTCGAAGAGCAGCTTAGCACCGACCTACCGATTCCGACGAGCCTAGGCGCAGCGAATAGCTTGCGGCAATGGGCCGCGGCACACCACAAGCTTTCATCCAAATTGCCCGGCGTCAGCGCCTGCACGAGAGCTGATTGGCGCGACTGAGCCAGGGAACGCGGACGTGCCGTGCCCTTATCCCCTGTTGTGGCCTCAAAGCGTCGCCAATCGTGGCGGTTTGCAGCGCGCCGCTGGCGGGGGTCGTCCTTGCATTCCGGTTGGTCGGAGAGCCGATAACGCTCGCGAAGGATTCGGGGAAGACTTGACGCGATTGAGAATAGTGTCGCCGCGGTTGGCCCACGATCGGGTCGAGGCAATGCACTAAACTCTCATATCCCTTGGACCAGAAAATCGATCAGGCCAAGATCTTGCAGTGTGCTGCCACTCAGAAGATGGTTAGGGGACGGCGCTTCTATACTCACTGCCGGCGTCCAAAGGGAATTCCGCATGATTACTCGCACGCTTGGCGCGAACGGCCCCGTCACTTCAGCCATCGGCCTCGGCTGCATGGGCATGTCCGATCTCTACGGTCCCTCGGATCGCGCGGAAAGCATTGCCACCATTCACGCCGCGCTGAACGCTGGGGTGACGCTGCTCGACACCGGCGATTTTTATGGCATGGGTCACAATGAGATGCTGATCGCAGAGGCGTTGAAAAGCCACTCGCGCGATGCGGCGATTCTCAGCGTCAAATTTGGAGCGCAGCGCGATCCAGTCGGAAACTGGATCGGCTTTGACGGGCGTCCGTCGGCCGTGAAGACCTCGCTCGCTTACACCTTGAGACGACTTGGCGTCGATTACGTGGACATCTATCGCCCGGCGCGGCTCGATCCCACTGTCCCGATCGAGGACACTATCGGCGCCGTCGCCGATATGGTCAAGGCTGGCTATGTCCGTTTCATCGGTCTCTCCGAAGTCGGGTCGGAGACGATCCGCCGGGCGGCGGCCGTGCATCAAATTGCTGATCTGCAAATCGAATATTCCCTGATCTCTCGCGGGATCGAAAAATCGATCCTTCCGACGTGCCGCGCGCTCGGTGTCGGCATCACCGCCTATGGCGTGTTGTCGCGCGGACTCATCAGCGGCCATTGGACTTACGGCAGGGAAACAGCGCCAGGCGATTTCCGCGCAACCGTTCCGCGCTTCCAGGGCGCCAATATCGAAAAGAATCTCGCGCTCGTCGCTGTGATCAAGTCCGTCAGCGACGCCAAGGGCGCCACTGTCGCGCAGATCGCCATCGCCTGGGTGCTGTCGCGTGGCGACGATATTGTGCCCGTCATTGGCGCGCGACGGCGAGACAGGCTCGCCGAGTCGCTCGGCGCGCTCTCGTTGACGCTCGAGGAGGAGGATCTCTCGACGTTGGATAAAACCGCGGCTTTCGTCGCCGGCGCGCGCTACGCAGAGGCGCAAATGGCGCATCTAGACAGCGAACAGAACTGATAGTCAGGCATGCAGATTGGAGTTGCTTCGCAGTAGATGATGAATTGCGAGTGACGGCCAGTTCTGGCCCGAAACGGTCCTTTGAAGTCGCCAACTTTTTTTGCTCCGCCACTGGTCACCGTCGGTCAAACGGCCAGCTTCTCCCAGGGAGAAGCGCAGTCTCTCCCCTAAGACGGCTTAGAGTCCAAGAGCTGCACAACTCTCGACTCATCGGATGCGCATGGGCCGACCCCCCTACAGGCGACTCTCGATGCAGTGTCAACGCCGCCACCCATGAGGTTTGCCGTCATATCGCTCTCGAACGAACTTACAACAACGCATCCGGAACCTCGCATAATATTCGTGATGCACCGCGATCTGGCATTGGCAGCATGAGCGAAAACGTGGGCTTAAAGTCGGGAGCTCGAAATAAGGAGGCTGAAAATGCGTGCAATTCTTCCGCTCTTGGTGAAAGGCGGCTTTGGCAGTGGGATTTTACACCTACCGAACAGCGATCAGACACTGCGTGTGCAAAACTGAACGCTTCCGATCGACATCCTCCGTTGCGCGCGCGACACGTCCGCTTTTTGCGGAGTGAAATAGGAATCCATCCCAGCGTCCCCAGAGGGTGGACGGGAACATAAGGTTCGTTTGAGCGCGGTCAGAAGCCACCAAGCAGGCCCACCTTCCCTAATCGCGACTTTCGCAACTGAATCGGCCCTTTTCGGCCATTCGACCAATAGGCGCTCAACAAATCCCGTCACCTTTTGGTCCGGTCGCCGATATTTACGAAACACTGGCCTTGGGCGACGGCGATACTCAATGTCCATCGTTCGAGAAATGCTGGTAATCGACGGTTCTGTTCCAATCCCCGCCCCAACGCCAACCCTGTCGCGCGAAAGCTCTGGTCACGACGTCGCCCTTGGCAATAATCCCGACAATATCGCTCCTGCGTTTGTAGGGCTGGTCGTAGGCTCTTCCCGCTTCGGGCGACGTGACGTTTCCCTCGCGGTATGGATTCTGGACCGGATTGATGTCCACCGCCATTCCGAGCGCGTGCCGAGACATTGCGCCGCGATCGGTCTTGCGGCAGTTGAAGGCGCTCGTGTTGTTCGCCTCCATGGATTTGTCATCGTCGCCTTGAAATTCGTCGATCAAGGCCATGCGATAAATGCGGAACTTCTTGCTGTCGTATATTTCCTGAAAGGCGGCGGCGACTTTGGGCGCAACGCTTTTAGCGACGACCATAGACCCGATTTTTGTATTACCCTGGAAATCCAAATAGGGTATCCGCAGCAAAGCAAGCTCGTTCCTTCGAGGACACGGAAGCTCTGCACGCAAGGATTTACCTTGCATAAAGCTCCATATCTCGTCCGGGATTGGCCCGTGAGTCACTCTGGCGCGCTCTGCGCTTGCTTCGCTCGCCGCAAGCAGACCAAGTATGAACGCAGCGGCCCCTAACGTCTGAGAATAATTGCTACGAAAGACTGCGTTCCGGGGCGACATCGTTGCCTATCCCTCGTTTCCGACGGCTCTAGGTGGGGCCGTCCACACCATTCTGGCTCATCTCCACTCCTTAATGGTTGCGATGAGCCAGAAATCCTCCCTTCCTCAACCCGCTAATTTTGTCTCAAAGGCGCTGACGCCGGACAGTTCTCCACTCCGCGCTCTTGCGGCCTGGAGGACACAGGATGTCTCACGGTTCGATTTCTCGACTGGAGACGTAAGGCTTGAAGTGAAGACGGCGACGGGCCGGATGCGCATTCACAATTTCTCATACGATCAGTGCAACCCGCCC
>CAZCJY010000001.1:380-11323 GCA_964498975.1 uncultured Methylocystis sp. | reverse complement strand
CTCCGATCTCGATCCCGTCGCGCTTGGCGGCTTTTTTGCCATCCGTCGGATTTGTAAGCGCCAGAGCAAAAATCCCTCGTTGAAGCAGCCGTTTCGTCGGTTGCGCCGGAGCAAATTCGGTAGCTGGAAGCCCTGTGCCGACCTCGGTAGCCAGCCCCGTTCCACCTCATTCTTTGACGGCCGCCGCCAAGCGCGACGGGATCGAGATCGGAGAACGTGGCCCCTTTCGTCCAGCAGCTCATTGACGCCAAATTCCTCGAGCTTGGCCCGGTGTCCGTGAGCGCGCTTCATCCGCATCACCAAAGATTTTGAAGCAGAACTAGCCAAAGCCGTGATGAATAGCTTGGCGGTTATTGCCCGACCTGCCCGCCCGGGTGCTGTTCCCTCTTCTTCTGTTGTCGGCCGCCCAGCCAACGCCGCCGGAGTCGCGTGCTTCTTTTTCGGACATGAAACTTCCGGCTCGCGGACTACATCCCCAGAATGGAAGGATTTTGGAGGGGGGACGCGATGACCAAATCCGAGCGCTTTCGAGCCATCCACACCGCGGACACGCGCGGCCCAAAGCGTCCGGCGACTCCGAAATCGAAGAAGGAGCGGCCGGCAAGCAAGGGCCGCGTGCACAAAGGCAGGACGCGCAATTGATCTTGCGCGTAGAAGGGAAGTTCCATGACGACATCCAAAACCATCGCGGCGCCGCTCAGCGATAACCGATCCGCAAGCAGCTCATATCGTGCACGGTGAAGACGGTCTTCGAGCCATCACAAACAGTGCTCTCAACTCGGAAACCCGGCGGCATGAGAGCCGAGGGATGCAGCGATCAAGGCGCCGGCCATCTGTTTGGCGTCGAGAAAGCCTCCCTCCCACATCATGTCCTCAAGGAACGTGAGCAGACCCTCGTTGATGGAGGGCAAGAGCTCGCCGGCCTCAGTGAAATCCGTCTGGGCAGGGAAATGCGTCGTCGATCTGAGACGGTCGTCGCCCTCCTGTGCCATGGCGGCGCCCCAGGGGATCGAGCGCTCGTTTGGACGGCTCCCCCTAGTGACGCTTCACGCTGGTCCTCATGTCTATCCACTCGCGAACCCGGGGGTAGACGCCGGGCGCGCCCAACACAAGATGACCCGCGCCAGGCACGGCCATGAACGTCTTGGGTTCATTCGCAAAATCGAACAGTCGTTGCGCCAATTTTATCGGGACGATGTAATCTTGGTCTCCGTGAACGACCAGAATCGGGATATGGACATTACGAATCGCGAGGTCAGTGCGATACCGGTCGAGCAGTAGCCACCGCACCGGGAACATCCAGTAGTGGGTGGCGGCGACCTCCACCGCCGACGAGTAGGGCGAATCGAGCACGAGAGCCGCTACGTTATGTGCGCCAGCCAGGACCGTCGCGACGGCCGTTCCCAGCGACTCGCCCATGAGAACGATGCGATCGGTCGGATATCCTCTCTTGCGCGTTTCCCGATAAGCGGTTTCGCCGTCGCGCATCAAGCCAGTCTCGGTCGGCGAACCGCTCGAGCCGCCATAGCCGCGATAGGAAGCAGCAAGAAACCCATATCCGCTCGCTACAAATAGACGAAAGCGCGGTATGCGGTCGCTCAGCGACCCGCCATTGCCGTGGAAATAGAGGATGAGTGGGTATCCTTCCCTTGGCGGAACGTGCCACGCGACGAGCGTCTCTCCGTCATCCGTCGCAAGGCTCAGTTCCTCGACACCGCTCATGCCGGCTTCTGCCGGATGAGTGAGCCGCCAGTCCGGAAAATACATGAACCGGCGCTGGAACACAGCCAGCCCTATGACCGTCAGAACGTAGATCGCCAGAAGAACGCCTAACTGCGATTTCAAACGGAATCCCCCCCCCGTGGTTGAAAAATAGGCCCGCGAGATTCACAAGGGACCGCGCTTAATCTTCATTTAGTTTCTGGAGCATGTCCGCTCCTGCCACCATTTTGGGAAACTGCGCGTGATCCATGAGTTGTAAAGCGCGATCGCGTCGATAACAACAAACTGCAAGCCGAACGTTGGACCACCTTGCGGCGCGGATCACACTGCGCTCACTTCTTCCCTAGCCTAAGAGGCCGGAGCGCCCGCGCCTGCAACGGCGACATATGTTTCACGTCTTCGATTTCGCCACGCGAAATCCCGCACGCCAACAGCTTGAAGACTCCCCTAACCAGTCCTGCGGTGTTCGACATGAAAAGCGAAATTATAAACATCGAGATTAAGTACCAGGGGTGGGCTCGCATATCGCTTGTCTCTGTTCGTTTGCCCAACGGACAATGCGTCCGGCGAGAGATCGAAGATCATGGCGCTGCGGTTGCTGTCCTCGCCTTTGATCCCGAACGAAAAACAGCAATTCTGGTGCAGCAGTTCAGGGCGCCGCCATTCTTTTCGTTGGGCCAGGAGCATACGCTAGAAGTTATCGCCGGCATCCTTGAAGCGACGGACTCCCCCGTCACGGCCGCTCGGCGAGAGGCGCTCGAAGAAGCCGGCCTTAACTTGCGCTCGCTCGAGCGCATCGGCACCGTTTGGACCATGCCCGGCATTTCAACCGAACGAATGACTCTTTACCTCGCGGCGTACCGGCGCACGGATCGCATCACGGAGGGAGGCGGACTCGCATCGGAGCATGAGAACATTTCGGTGGTTGAGATCAAGCTCGACAAGCTCGCTGAGCTGATGGATTCTGGCGAACTCGTAGACATGAAAACACTCGTGCTTTCGCAGGCCCTGAAAATGCGACACCCTGAACTGTTCTCTCGAAAACCCGATAAGGGCTTCTAATGTCGATTTCGATCTCAATGCGACGCGCAGCGCACATGAGACCGAAATCTGCAACTAGTCCCCTGAATCATGCGCCAGATCGTAAAAGAACCGCCCAGCCCGACAACCCGCGTTTTACGCGTCAACTTTTAAGACCGAAAAGGAAAGCCGTCATGCTGACTTTCATCATGTTGACACGTCTCAGCCCCGATGCGGCGCGATCGCCTCAGGCGCTCGAACAATTGGAACGCAAGGCCATGGAACGCGTGCGGAAAGAATGCGCGGATGTCGAATGGGTCAGCAGTTACGCAATCCTGGGTCCGTATGACTATCTGGACGTTTTCCGCGCGAAGGACGTCGAAACGGCGAGCAAAGTCTCGACGCTGATCCGCACCTTCGGCCACGCCCAGACCGAGATTTGGACGGCGATCGAGTGGGGCCATTTCAAGGAAATCGTGCGAACACTCTAAAAGCCCTTGAAATGAGACCCGCTTCGTGGAGCGCGCAATTGTTGGAAAGTGAACTCGCTTTTGCGATTCCACCTGACTTGAATCATGCCTTCCTACAGGTTCGTATCAGCACGTTACGTGCATCAGGCCGATCTTCTTCTCATGCGATTGATTGAAGCACCGAATAGCTTCGGGAGTCGGCTGCAGAATCACTCTGCACTTCTTCTTTGCGAGATAGTCGCCGGCTTCTTGCGACAAGCTCACATTGCCATTCTGGCCAGCTCCGACGATCAACACATCGCACCCATCTTCGAGCACGTATTTAGCTTCCGCTTTCGATATGATGTGCGACGTTCCATATTTCTCTTTAGAAAGTTTCTTTCGACGTTTCTCGACCTCGCCGGAAAGCTGAATGATCACATCGTGATCATAGGTTTTGCCATCGATCGTGATGCTGCCGAATTCGGTCTTGTCGATCTGCATTTTGTCCTCCGTTTGTTCAAGTGCGAACTGCGCCGTCACACGTGAGAAATTTTCTCCGACCGGCCCAATCCCTCAAATATGGATCCGGTGGCGGCGTAGTTAAGTCGCGCGCAACAGAATGGCGCATGCGGATGGCTCAAGCGTCGCCGTGTTTGCACCATATGCACGGATTTAATCCCGCGCATCGAGCCAGGAGAAGATCTCAGGCCAAATGTGCGCATAAACCCAAGGCCCAGCGAGAAAGGCGAGGTGCTGTATGCTGACGCCTCTCTCGCCAGGAAATTCGATGATGCGTATCTCGTCGGCGGGCGCCGCGTCGAGGAATGGTTTGACGGACCCGAGAGGCGCTATCGCGTCAGCTGAGTTGACGATTGCAAGTATGGGAACTTGAACGGTCGATGGCCCGACGGTCCGATCCCCTATCGGCAGGGCGCCTCGACAAAAACGATCTTCTCGATACAGGAATTCGACAATCTCAGCGACGAGCCGTCCCGGAAGCGGAACCTCGTCGAGAAGCCACCGCTCGATGCGCGCGTTGATCTCTAACGCTTGAGGATAGAAGAGGTTGAACGCGGATGCTTTCAGTCTTGCCCATAGAAAAGTGTCGGGAGACACTAGCGCGCTGACCTGTGACAAGAGAGAGCCGGGCACGGCCTTTGCGCCGGATGGAATTTGTGGAAACATAGATAGAATCCCATCTCGGAACGGACTCGACTCCGGCCCGAAACAAAGCGGCGCTCCCAGCAACACAAGACCACGGACGCTTTGCTCGATGGCGCAAAAAATAGCCGCCAAAGTCCCGCCGAGCGAATGCCCGAAGAGAAATGGCGCCTTTCCTTGCATTTCGTGGGCGACCCTGGCGACGCATTCGGAAATAGCGTCGTTGGCGTATTCGCCAATGCCGGTCGACTGGGCCTCGTCCGACGGCGGCGCCCATTCGAGGAGGTAGACGCGGAAACGCCGATGCAGACAATGGCGCACGGCGCTTACGGAAGAAGCGACGTCCCAGACATAGGGCCGCTTGATTGGCGCTGGGACAAAAAGCACGGATGACCGGCTATCGACGTTTGCTGTGGCGTATTCGCGCAAACGCCAGTGCGGTCCTGTCAAAATTACGCGATAATCGCATTCATTCGGGCCGAGCCCACAACGTTCGAGCGCATCGCCCTGGGCCCGACGATTTACGTCCATCAAGGCGAATTGCGCTTGGAGAACTTCATTGGCGAATGCGAATGTCGATGCAGGCAGATCCACGACGCCTCTCCGTTGTTTCGCAGTCTATCTCGGCGCTCCACCGCAGGAGGAATCTTATGGGCTTGCCAGGCGATTGCGCATTTATGACGGCGCGAGGCTGAAGCCAGCGAAAGCGTGCTTGATCGAGTCAGGCCCATTCTTTCGCCTTGACCGCCTTTCCGCCCCCAGATGAAATCCTACATGCCCCAGAGAAACGTCGTCGCTTACGATTGCGGGACTTGATCTTCTCTCCAGCGCAAGAACGAGCTCGAACAGGAGCCGATCATGGAACTCATGGAAGCGATTTCCGGACGCCGTTCTATTCGGGATTATCTGCCAGACCCCTTGCCGCGCGAGACGATCACTCGCTTGATCGACGCCGCGATCCAGGCGTCGAGCGCAATGAACCAGCAACCCTGGTCCTTCGTGGTCGTTCGGGACCAATCGCTGCTCGACCGAATATCGAACGAGGCGAAGGCGAAGCTGATGAACGAACGATCCCTCGCCACCTTGCCAGCGCATCTCTATGAGAGGCTAGCGGACGCCAATTTTCAACTCTTTTACCACGCCCCTGTGCTGATCGTGGTCTCGGCTGTTGCGCAGGGACCATGGATAGCGGAGGACTGCGCGCTCGCCGCCGAGAATATGATGCTTGCCACTCATGGCATGGGGCTTGGCTCTTGCTGGATCGGTCTTTCGCTTGCCTGGCTCAACACCCCAAGAGGCAAGGAGACGATCGGCATTCCAGAAGCCTATGTTCCCGTGGCTCCAATCATTGTCGGTCTTCCCAAGGGTCCTGCGCCGTCCGTTCAACGGAAAGTCCCCGAAGTTCGCTGGATCGGCTAGAAATATTCGCAATGCCGCCGCGTTTCGTGAACCGTGCCGGCTCGGCGCAGATCCGCCTGGAAAATTCAACCTGTGGACAGGGGTGAGCGAGCATGACGGGAATTCGGGAGTTCGACGGCGCAATCGCCGCTGCCGACGAGTGGATTGACGATTTAACGAAACGCCTTGTCTGGCGTGACCGTGAGAAGGTTTATTCGGCCTTGATTGCGACATTGCATGCCTTGCGTGACAACTTGCCGGCGCACGAGGCGGTGTTTTTGGGAGACTATCTGACAATAATGCTCCGTGGCCGATATTACGAAGGCTGGCGCTTGGCAAAATACAGCGCTTTCAAGAGCCGCGACGCCTTTCTCGAGCGTATTCGCGAAGGCGTGCATCACGATCCAGGCATTGACGCCGAGCAGGTCGCTCGCGCTGTGTTGGCCCTGCTGGCGGACCGCCTGCCCGCGTCGGAGCTCGAAGACGTGAAAGCCGTGACGCCGAAGGCATTGCGCTCTCTGTGGCCGACGTAATGCGAGGAGGTTCTTTGTTGCGACGAAGCAGCGTAGGAGCAAAAGGCGGTCAAGCGTGAGCGAAACGATCAACTGACAATGGAGGCGATTATCATGATGCGAATCCCGCACGAATTGCCTGAAGAGTTCCCGCAAGACGCCAAGTTCATCGAACGATGGATAAAGACCGACTATGAATTCGGACGGCTCGCAGCTCGCTACGACGAGCTCAACCGCGAGATCTATCAAATCGAATCTGGGGACGAGCCGACAACCGACGAGGTGCTCGAAAAGCTCAAGAAGCGGCGTCTCAAGCTCAAGGATGAAATCGCGGCTTTCATCGGTAAGATGGAGCGTCGGATGTAGCCGCCTGTCTTTCGCGGGTCGTGCTGGACGCGGGGCTTTGTCTGATTGCTCTCGTTCTTTGGCGGAGGTCATGTCGTGGACGAATTGGCCGCCGGCATTTCGCATCATATCTGGGCGACGAAATACCGCTATGCAGACCGCAAAGGCCAGGAGAACACGATTGCCGACACATGGCGTCGCGTCGCGATTGCGCTCGCGGCGGTCGAGCCAAGAAACGCAGCCGCTTGGGAGCAACGTTTCTTCGATATCCTGAAGGATTTCAAATTCTTGCCGGGCGGCCGCATCCAAGCAGGCGCAGGAACGGCGCGCAACGTCACGCTCTTCAATTGCTTCGTGATGGGGACGATCGAGGACTCGATCCCGGGTATTTTCCGCGCGCTGCGGGAAAGCGCGGTGACCATGCAGCAGGGCGGCGGCATCGGCTGCGACTTTTCAACCCTTCGGCCGCGCGGAACGCGGGCCAATAGAGCCGGCAGCGTTGCCTCCGGGCCTGTATCGTTCATGGACATATGGGACACGACGTGCGGCGCTCTGCTCTCGACCGGCGCGCGGCGCGGCGCCATGATGGCGACGTTGCGTTGCGACCATCCCGATATCGAGGAGTTCATCACCGCCAAGCAACGACCGGACCGCCTGCGTCGGTTTAATCTCTCCGTCCTGGTTACGGATGCGTTCGTGTCGGCGGGGCGCGCGAACGAAGACTGGCCGCTGCTTTTTCCTACCGCCGATTTGGAAGCCGAAGGCGAGTTGATCGCGCGAGAATGGTCAGGCGCTGCGGCGCCGGTTCCCTGCCGCATCATGCGACGGGTTCGCGCACGCGAGCTTTGGGAACTCATCCTTCGATCGACCTATGATTACGCCGAGCCTGGCGTGCTGTTCATCGACCGCATTAATCAACACAATAATCTCTGGTACCGCGAGCGGATCAGCGCGACGAATCCGTGCGGAGAGATTCCATTGCCGCCCCACGGCGCTTGCGATCTCGGATCGCTCAATTTGACGAGATTCGTCTCGGCGCCATTCACCGCCAGGGCGATGATCGACCTCGCGGCGCTCGATGAAACAACCCAAATCGCGGTGCGGCTACTCGACAATGTCATCGACGTCTCGCGGTTTCCCTTGCAGCCACAGGCCGAGAGCGCTCGCGGCTCTCGGCGCATTGGCCTTGGGATCACTGGTCTCGCTGACGCTTTGGTCATGCTCGGGCTGCCTTATGGCGGTGACCGCTCGCTCGCCGTTGCAGCCGAAGCGACGCGCACGATCTGTCACGCCGCCTACCGCAGTTCGATTGCGCTCGCGAAGGAGAAAGGCGCTTTTCCCTACTTCGAACGCGATAAATACTTGCGCGGAGAATTCATCCGCCGCCTCCCGGAGGATGTTCAGAAAGGAATTGCAGAGTACGGCGTCCGCAACAGCCATCTGCTCGCACTCGCCCCAACCGGCACGATCAGCCTTCTCGCCGGCAATGTCTCGAGCGGCGTGGAGCCAATCTTTGCGGGCGTATACACCCGCAAGGTGCTCGCCGAAGATGGAAGCGCGAAAGAATTCGCGCTCACCGACTATGCGCTCGATCGATGGCGCGCGACTGCTGGCGGCGGGGCGGGGCTTCCGAGCGGATTCGTCAGCGCCGCAGAGCTGCCCATCCGCGCCCATCTCGATATGCAATCGGCGCTGCAGCCATTCATCGACAATTCGATCGCCAAAACTATCAACGTGCCGCAAGATTGTCCATTTGCTGAGTTCCGGCAAATTTACGATCTCGCCTATGACCGAGGGTTGAAGGGCTGCACAACGTTCCGGCCGAATCCGATAACCGGCTCCGTGCTGAGTGAAGAGGCGGCTGGCGCGAAAGCGCCTCATTGCTGCGTGCTCGAGCGCGAGCCGGATTGAGCGCATTTATCTCAACGCGCAGCCGGAGCCTGAACTTGGCAGATGCTCTCATCATCGACGGATCGTATGGAGAAGGCGGCGGCCAGATATTGCGGACCGCTTTGAGCCTGTCGAGTGTGACGACGCGAGCTTTCCGCCTAGAAAACATTCGCGCCGGTCGACGCAAACCTGCCGGCCCATATTCCCCAACGCATGACGGACCGGGCGCGGGCCGCGTTCAGCGGTCTCGGCGTTCCGGTTGAAATCGAGGCGCAATGCGTAACCGCCGCCTGCCCGGGCGCCGGCATCTTTCTCTTGGCCAAGTATGAGGAGATCGACGCGAGCTTCTCCGCTCTCGGCCGACGGGGAAAGCCGTCCGAGGCGGTTGCCGATGAAGCAGTCGCGGCGTTGCGCGAACATCACGCATCGGGCGCCGCGGTCGAACTCCACCTTGCAGATCAACTGCTGCTGCCTCTGGCGCTCGCAGCGGGCGCTTCAGCCTTCACTGCGGTGAGGCCAACCGGCCATCTCGTGGCCAACGCCTGGGCCATAAGCCAATTCGGCGTCGCTGACATCTTGATTGAACCTGGCGCGCCATATCGCATGCGCGTCGAACCGCGCGCTTGGCGTTGACGGGGGCGTCGGACTAATCCGGCCGCAGCAAGCGATGACGCGCCAGATCCACTCGCCTCCATAAACCAACGCCAGCGCGATCGTCGATCGTGTCGATCGCGATCACAGCGTCAGGATCGGTAAATGACACCGGACCTGGAGTTCCTGCGCCCCGCAGCGCCTCCAGCAACGCATCGTCGAGAAAACGCTCTACGTCAGGCGTCCGCAAGTCATGCGTCGAACCACGGCGGTGGAAACGCACATGAAACGACTGTCCAGCCAATTGCGGCGACCATTCAAGTATAATTGATTTGGCTTTTTCCAGAAATTCTTCTGCAGACTGGAACTCGAAACTGCGCATCGCTGGCGCAACCCGCGAGATCGCATCGTAGAGAGCGGGCATTTCATTAGCTCGCTGCTCAACGGAGTTGAGCAGCGAGAGAGGATTCTCCACGGCCAAGACGAGAATATTGTGGTAAGGGGTATGCCCGACTGATCCAAATTCCCGTAGGGCGCGAAGCGCCCGCTTGAAGCCATCTTGATAAATGCTGACGATAACGTTCCAGTTCTTCATGTGCGGCTCTTCTCTTTGATCGCCCGACATAAGCTGCCACGATATCCGCCGGTTTCGCCATGCCTACGATAGATAAGCCGTCGAACAACACAGACGACGCGAAAGCGGAGAGAAACGTCGTCCAGCACATGCGTGTCTTCGTGGGCGTGCAGGTCGCGCCTGAGATTGCGCGCGAACTAGCCGGCCTTGCGTGCGACCTAAAGCAGTTCTCCGTTCGCCTCGTGGCGGCGGCCGATATTCACGTCACGCTCGTGCCGCCATGGAACGAAGCTTCCATATCGGAAACGCTCGGAAAGCTCCGCCAAGTGACCAATAATTTTGGCGCCTTCGCGTTGACGTTTCAACGTATTTGCTACGGCCCGCAACCAAGACGACCGCGTCTGCTATGGGCGGAGTGCGCAGCCACGAATGAAATCGCGGCATTTCATGCCGCGCTTATACAAGCATTTGGGCGCAACGACGAACGGCCGTTCCGGCCACATGCGACGCTTGCCCGCTTTCCCAGAAACGGATCTGCGATCGCCAGGCGGCGTCCAATCGATCAAGAGTTGGCGCTCACGCAGCAGGTCGATTCCATCGCGCTCTTTCAGTCGCCGCCTCGTGGCGGAGGCGGTTATCGAGTCCTCGCGTCTCTCGAATTGGCCGGCAACGCCGCTTGCGCGGCGGCGAACGCGCAATTCTTCGGGCCAAGCTTGGCCGATCGTTCTTGATTTCGGCCGTTTCAAGATCCAGTTTCAGATGATCATCCTGGACATTGCCTCCATCACGGGCGGCCATCTGTAAGGCTCCAGGAAATCGGCCCGGGGAGCACGACGAATGCAAACCTTTCCCGTCGACATCGAACCGGAGCATATCGTTCGCTGGGTCATTGCCGAACGCCAAGCCGCGCCATCAAAATATCGAGCAATCGCTCGGCGCGCGAAGGAAGTGCGCGAGATGCCGACGAGGAAGGAGTTGCGGCTCGGCGATGCGGAACGCGATGAACTGAGCGAAGCCGCCACCGTGGCGACGTTGCAAATTGCGCCCGTCTCCCCGAATAAGGACTGGCGTCTGACGATCACCGTCGAGGATGAAATCGGGCCGCCGATACCAGATGAGGGCGCCGAGGCGGAGGCCGAAGAAGAAGAAATCGACATAGCCGCCTTTTACGATCAATTCATTCGCTCTGGTCGGGGCAGCGCGACCGTCGTCGCAGAGGCGGAGAGTCCGGCGGCCAAGGCGCGCATGATGCGGTTGCTCGGCGATATCGAGAGGGAC
>CAZCJY010000001.1:0-370 GCA_964498975.1 uncultured Methylocystis sp. | reverse complement strand
ATGATGATGTGATGGACGTCCTCGGAAATATGGATGACGCCAAGGCGCTGGCGATTCTGGCCCTGCGTCCAACGATCACGGACATCGAACGAGCCTCCATGTGGCTTTCCGGGGATACCGACGTTTTCGGACCCGGCCAGCCTCTGGCAGGCGTCCTTGACCAGATCGTCACGATTCTTACCGCCGACGAAGAGGAGAACTCATTGCGCGCTCGTTAGCCGAGCCGACGGTTAGAGTCGCCCTATTTCAAACTCCTCGCAGGAATAGCCTAGCAGCGACAGACCTTCCTCCAAGAAGTCGCCGACCAGCGGCGTTCCGAGAAGATAGTCAGCCGTGCGCTCATTGTGAGCGCGGGCCGCCTCCGCGCGGA